>JAJTBE010000124.1 GCA_021287065.1 Bacillota bacterium | reverse complement strand
TTTTAAAAATAGATTTCCCCAAAAACAAACCCAGAACGAATCTTGCATCTAACAAACCCGAAACGGACAAAAAATCAAAAATCCGAAAAACAGAAAATGACACTTTAACTTTTTACACAATCTCTGCAAACCCCTCCTACGATCGTTGGCGAAGCTTGTGGTTATGAGGTTTGCTGGCGGTTGGCGGAGGTTTGGGGCAGGCGGGACGCCTGCGATCCGGCAGGTGTTGGAGTTTTGTTGCCGATCTTTTGGGGGATTTGTGGTTTTTGTTTGCGTGTGGCGGACCTGCGGGTCCGCGTCGGGGTTGCAAACCCCTCCTACGATCACTGGCGAAGCTTGTGGTTGTGGGGTTTGCTGGCGGTTGGCGGAGGTTTGGGGGCAGGCGGGACGCCTGTGATCCGGCAGGTGTTGGTCGGGCTTGTGATTTTGGAATTCTGCTTACCCCCGATTGTAAGCGGGGGTTGGTTTCAGGTTTAGCGGAAGATTACCAAATCCGATACCAAAATGGGTTTGGCATTGTTAAGTATTTAGTTTTTCGCAATATTATTGGTCTGCACTCAGGATTTTTCTACTGGACGCTTCTCTGGGATACTTTTATTGTTATCACCATGTTCTTTTCGCCTCTCCATACTGAGAGTTTGAGTGTGTCGCCGGGTTTTGAGTTGTTGAGTATGTTTTTCATATCGTTGACATTTCTGATCTGTTTATTATTACACTGAACAACGATATCGCCTTTTCTGAGTCCTGCCTCTCCTGCGGGGCCTGAAGGATTTACATCGGTAAGCATTACTCCCATCTGAACCGGAAGAACATAAGCTTCAGCAAGTTCCTGAGTTATGTCTTTTCCTGCAATTCCAATCCAGGGTTTGGGATCATAAAGAACTTTGTTTGCCATAAGCATATTGGAAATTTTCAGTGCTCTGTGGATGGGAATGGCAAAACCGAGGCCGGAGGCGTTATGTCCGCCGCTGCCGGTGTAAACAAGAGTGTTTACTCCGATAACTCTTCCCGATGAGTCCATAAGTGCTCCGCCTGATGAACCGGGGTTGATGGCGGCATCTGTCTGAATCATTTCCACATAAAGGGTGCCCTGAGCCGGAAGTCGGCGGTTGAGAGCTGAAATTATGCCTCTGGACACAGACCAGTCGAATTTATAGGGGTTTCCGATAGCTACAGCTACCTGGCCTATTTTGAGATTTTTGGAGTTTCCCCATTTTGGGACTTTCATATTTTCCTGACCGATTTTAATAACCGCTATATCATCACGGGGTGATTTGCCTGCTATCACCGCATAGATCTTTTTTCCGTTGAAGATAGTAACCGTAATATCTTTGGCATCTTTAACAACATGGTAGTTTGTAAGAATGTAGCCGTTCTTTTTGATGACTATGCCGGAACCGGTTTCCACAAAATTATCGCCGCCGGGACGGACCCCAACAGCCTGAATGTTGACAACACAGGGCTTAACATTGCCTATAGCCTGGATAAGTTTTTCCTCTTCCGACATCTGCTTTGCAGCATAGGAAGGCATTGCTCCTGAAACGAGAATCATCAGAAGAAAAAATACTCCGGATATCAGGGAATTCTTTAAACCTGCCCCGATGGAATGTGCTTTTTTGTAATTACAGCTGTTTCGTGTTGTCATTACGCCACCTGAAATATTATAAAAATAGGATTTTTCTGACCAACCGTTATTGTTACAACGGAAATATTTTACAAAATCCGTATAGATACCTTTATTATCCTGACAAATAAGTATTCCCCTTTTTATCTGCCGCTTAACATATAGGATTTATTCCATTCCACAATCGAATGTCGGTAATATTCTGACAAAATACCGTTTTATGCCAGAGGGGTTTTTCCTGTGAAACATGTTCAGGGGAATGGGGATCGACAGAGGGAACCACGCTTTTTTGGAAAAGCGAGGTTACCCTCCGAACCTCCCTCCTTGAAAAACAGGAGTATTGGACTGGGGGATTAGGGCAATGCCCATGAATTAAGGCATAGATTTATCTAATCGTTCACGAGAATTATAACCACATGCCCAGCTCCCAGAGAAAACTTTTTGAAAAAAGTTTCCTCGCGCCCACCCTGCGGGCAGGCACCCGCCATCCCAAAACTTTTGGAATTAGGGGCCGACCGGGGACCGGGGGGATTTTGGACCGTCAGAGGGAACCACGCTTTTTTGGAAAAGCGAGGTTACCCTCCGAACCTCCCTCCTTGAAAAACAGGAGTATTTGGCTCGGGAATTAGAGTAAATTTTGCTAATTCAGTGGCATTGGGGATTAGGGTGGTTTTTGCTAATTCAGTGGCATTATCTCCGAATCTTCCTCCTTGAAAAACAATAGTATTCAGACTGAAAATTGGAGTAAGTTGCACTCATTCATGGGCATTGTGTTCAGGGGAGGCTTCACTTCTGCCACGGAGTCTGCAGCAAAATGCCGGCGGATATTCTGAAAAGGGTATTATTTATCAGATTTATTGTTTCCAGTATCTGAGAAGATTATCAGCGCTGAGTCTCACCATATCATCGGGATCACGCAGAATTCCTTCTATTGTGCGTATTTCGCTATTGAACGAAAGCGCGGGTTTCCATGTTCGAAGGGTTTTTAACGCAAGATTTCTCACTGATGGATTCTGACTGTATAAACAATGGGAAATCAGGGGCCAACCTCTTCCGGGGAATCTTTCGAGATCCTGAATGAATATTGTAAGGCATTGTTCCGTATCTCCAAACATCATCGCAGAAACAGGATCAAGCAGTTTTTTCTCAGCAAGTTCAATAATATTAACAACACTTTGATCATCTGCAATCCGGATGAGATAATACCATAAGGGAGGTTTTACCGGATTTTCCGAGAGAATGCCGAAGAGTTCATCTTTGATGTTGAGGTTGATTGTGTTGGCGGCGGCTATAGCTTCCCACTGGTCAGCCTGCTCCCCGGATTTGAGACTTCTGATGACAAGTTCTTTCCATCTGTCTGCCTGCAGAAGTTCTGTACAGGATTTGATAATACTTTCAACGGACTTTACGCTGAACTTTGCCTTTTCGAGGCAGCCTCCCTGTTCTGCGGGGGTTGCCAGTTTTGAAATAATATAAATATTTCTTATATCCGTGAGGGAATCTGCCTTTTTCAGACACTGTCCGAGCCAGTTTATAACCGCCTGTTCAGACTGGCTGTATTTATCGATTCCGTCGAATGGTCCGGGGGTGATGGAGGCATTTACAATAGAAGCTAAAATGGATCCGGCTCCATGGAATTTTGCATCATCAAGGGAAGATGATTTGAGCATTTCTGCAAGTCTTACCGATTCGGCGATTTTACATGCGGAGTATTCAGGAAGTATGTCATTGTTGTAACCTTCTTCCACAAGAAAATCCCTTATGTCTTTCCTGTCAACTTCGCACAGGCGGTTAATTATGTGGATTCTGCCCCACCCTGTAACATTTTTTGCCATCTCGAGCCACACCGAGGCGGTTTCGCTTGTTTCGCCGAGAACAGCAACGGCGCAGTAGAGGCTGAACTCATCATGTCGGGCGAGTATTTTGTATATTTCAATATCCTGTTTCTGTCCGTAAAGACCAGTAACGCCAATGGCAAATTTCACAGCGCCTCTGTAGGGGCTTTCAAGCATAATGTATCGGCATACATTGTAGATAACCGACTGATTCACGGAAGAATCCACAACGAGTTTGCGCAGGACTTTATCAATCACTGCGAGGGTATCGGGGTAAGACAGTTTTTGTTCGAGCAATCCGATAGTCTCTTCTGTGGGATTTTCACTGACATTATGGAAGGCATCCATAAACTCCTGAATCAGATTTTCCAGATCTGTTTTGTCGGTAAACTCAGGTTTACCACCCATTACATCCATCGCTCCCGGGGACCAGTGTATGTCTTCCTCAAATTCAACAATATCATCATCAGGAAGAATTTCTCCCCCGGGGAGAAGTCCGGGACCGTTGGGATTAATATGATTGAAGATATGTTCAAAAGCAGATATTTTTTCAGATGTTTTCAGTTTAAATTCGATATTCATATTCTCAGGCTTCAATGCTGCCGCTGGGGAGCGACGACAATTCCCTTGCTTTTGCGTCAGCTTCCTCAAGGAGCACTACTCCTTCAGTGATTGATTGTGTTGCCTGTTCTATGTCCTCCGGGTTCTCTGTTTCGATGAAATCATAGTAAAACTCAATAGCATCAAGGAATTTACCGGAGGCTCCGACAAAATTTTCATCAATTTCAGCAGTCAGGGCTGCCACTTTTTCAGGAAGATCATTTTTCTCCAGATTTCGGGTCATTTCCTGAATTTCATCTGATATTTCTTCAAGAAGCTCACCGACAAAGCGGTAGTATTCGCTTCTTTTTCCGCGGTCAGGCTCTTTATTGCTGATGGAAACAAGTTTGCTGCCTATCATTTGAAGGTGCTGAACAATACCGACAGGGGCTTCGGGGTCGAGCTGGCCTAATTCCGTTTCGAGATCAGGCTCATTAGTGAGTTCAGGTTCAGACATTCTAACCTCCCACAATAAACAACTTTTTGACAAATGCATTTAACGGAGTTTGCCTTCAAACCCCATCAATGATTAATAAATATAGAAGTTATTCATTTTGTCGGGTATTCCTCCAGATTATTTGCCAATAAATTAATATGAAGTTTTCCTTCTGCTTGCATATATCCCCAAATAAAAGAGGCTGTCCATCAGCCTGATTGTGTATTGTGAAAGGGAGATTTGGTCGGACAGCCTCACTAAAGAGATTTACCCAGGGTAGCGTCAAACTGAGGGTTATTTTTAAAAAGCTTTCCACCAGTTGGGTGTATTAAAATCACTGGACCAGTTATGTTTGAGTTTGTTAATGTTATCGCTCGAATCATCGAGTTTGTTGTTCAGGGAATTTCTTTCCCCTGCATTAAGGCGGCTGTTCCACCAGCTTCCCTGCTGCTGGAAATTACCCTGGAGTTTGCTTATGCCCTGCTGCTGATTGAGAAGGCCATTGGTTTCGCCTCTTGTAAGGTTGCCCTTTGCCGCTCCGTCGTATATCCTGCCAAGCTGGTTGTTCTGTCTTGCTTCGATTCCGTTTGAAGGTATATTCATCGGATGATAATCACCATAAGAATATCTCTGATACATCTGATCATACTGTTGCTGTCTGTCTGCAAGTTTTGCCCTTTCCTCAGGATTGAGGCCGCCTTTTTCATAAATTCCGCGAAGGCGGTTGGTTTCATTCATATAACTACCGAGGTTAACGAATTCGTCTTTGTTAATAGTTCCAGCTTTTGCGCCCCAGGTAAGTTTGTCGTTATTGAGCTGCTGAACTCCGGGCTGAATAAGCTGCATGTTCTGGTAGTCCCTGTTAACCATCTGTGCCATTGCCGCTGCGTTTGCCATACCAGTCATATAAGCACCCCTCATTATAAATTTCATTAATCTTACTTATATTTTACCATTCTGCACCGGAATATTCATAATTATTGTGTAACATTACTGTTAAATGTGTTACATTTGTGTGAATTTACTTGATATTTTTTCAATTTGTAACATGTTTGTTAATATTCAGACAAAAATGTTAAATTTTGAAGCTGTTTGTTCATATTGAGAAGGAGAAAGGTTGGCGGGAGGAGGGAGTTTGCAGTGTGGGCGGTCGTTGGCCGGGCTTGTGGTTATTGGGTTTGCTGGCGGTTGGCGGAGGTTTGGGGGATTTGTGGTTTTTGTTTGCGGTGTGGCGGACCTGCGGGTCCGCGTCGGGGTTGCAAACCCCTCCTACAATCGATTGCGATGCTTGTGGTTATTGGGTTTACTGACGGTTGGTAGTAGTTTTTGAAGGGGATGCAGTGAGTGTCTTTT
>JAJTBE010000101.1 GCA_021287065.1 Bacillota bacterium | reverse complement strand
ATACATTTCCAGAGCTGTTCCAATGTTTTTGCAGTTGGACTGGCACTGGGTGTACTGGCCCTGAGCTCTTGCCCGCAGGAAGTTAGGAACGAGGATAGCTGCCAGAATGGCGATAATTGCGATAACAATCATGAGCTCGATAAGGGTAAAGCCTTTCTTCTTCATTATAGTTTCACCTCCTCACGTTTTATAATAAAACTTTATAATACTTCATTTATACCCACTTTTCAGATGTTCAGACACCTGAAAAAAATATTTCTGAATAATTTTTGAACTTTTTTTCCGGGAAGGACCTCTGACTTACCATGTGCTTTCAGAGTTATTCTAATGGCCCCTCCGTTCCCCTGTGAGAATTAAATTTCCATTTACATATAAAAACTCCTTCTGAATTATTAATATTTTTTAAAATTTTTTGCCTGTTTTCAGCCCCCCTGATCCAATCGCTTTTCAGGCTCTGTCTTACGGGATCCGGTAAGCCGGCTTCAGGCTCTCTGTCTGAAAACTCTACCAGATAAATCGTCCCCGGGTTTAAACTCTCCCAGCCCGCATCATGCGAAGCGTCATTCCGGTCTCCGTCATCGCCATCCGGATTTTTATTTCCCGCAGAACTATCGTCATCATCGGATTCCCTTGCAATATAATACATCAGGGGCACACCTGATACGCCCTTTCTGAGGTCAGTTCCTTCGGGAAACAGGTATATTTTATCATCAGGTTTCAGTCCATCCCCAAGGTAATACATAAGTACCAGAGGTTTGAAGACGGATTTTCCCGAATCATCATAAAACACCACAAGCTTCGCTGCCCCATCACCCTCCAGCTTCATATCATCTTTTACAGATGATATTGCTTTTCTGACAATCGTCAGATTCTCGATGGGTTCATCCGTATAAGTGCCTGAAATCAATGCGTTTCCTCCGGGCATCCAGACCTTGCCGGTTACGCATACAATGGAAAACAGAGCAAGAATTCCGATTGCCGCGCCTTTCACAGAGGTGTTTTTCAGAAAACCAAACGGCAACGCGCACAAAACAGCCAGAGTACCGGAAAGAGGCAGAAAATACCGGGTGTCGTATATAGGCTGAAGTGCAAGGAGCACCATAGCGGAAACAAATCCCGCAAGAATAAGCCATCCGCCCGCAGGCTTTTTCTTCATCAGTAAAAACGCAGTTATTCCAGCTATAAGCAGTATAAAAACGATTATTCCCGTAAAATCATAAACAAATGATTTTACAAAGAAATATTCAAAATTGTGCTGTGAAGCGTGTTTTTTCAGCTCCGGGCCACCCCAGAAACGCCCTGTGTATGTATTTATCAGAAACCGGAAAGAATACAGATAATAATGGGCAGTCAAAGCAAGACTCAGAATAAGACCCCCGATAAAATTAACTGCAGAATCCTGTTTATTCCGGGAAAGCCACATTATTACGGAAAATATCATAACTCCCGCAGCAGCAACAATCAGAAAGAGCACCCAGAATGCATCAGCAGGGGGATATCCCATTTCATCCTTCCCCATGGTGCCGATATAGAAAGCAAGTGAAAAATAGACAACAAAAGTAAGGATCATAAATACGGGGAAAAGCGGTTTTGACATATTCGATCCGATTTCGCTCTTTTTGCCGCATTCCCTGAAAACTCCAACAACAACCATTCCCAGTGGAATAAGCATATAAAAAA
Source organism: Bacillota bacterium (assembly GCA_021287065.1). Lineage (GTDB taxonomy): Bacteria > Vulcanimicrobiota > JAJTBE01 > JAJTBE01 > JAJTBE01 > JAJTBE01. The sequence goes on along the minus strand of JAJTBE010000101.1, from coordinate 14,733 downwards.
GCATAGCCCATTTAACAAGCATACCAAGAGAAAAAACTAACCAGAAACAGATTGAATTCTTCCTGTCACTGAACCCCCTGCTTTTAACAAGAAAGTAAAAGGACCATACGACAAATACCCCAAGGGCTGCGTCGATATTATTCACAAAAAGAAAATGGGATATTCCGGCAAAAGCAGGCACAAGAACCGCTGCTGCCAGACCTGAGCCGTTTTCCCACAACAGATTTCCGAGAAAATAAGCACCCCATATTATAAGAATTATGCAGATTCCATTGAGGATCGCCGTTGAAACCAGCACATCCCTGGTCGCAAGCGTTATAAGGGCTGCTGCCTGATGAAACAGATTGGGATAAAGTTCCCTGACCAGCATAAAGGACTGAAAATCCATCTTCAAAAGACTGTTATAATGGCTTTCAGCATTAAACAGATGAGCTGCGTCGCTCAGAAAAATCCCGTTTGTATCAGCAACAGTTATCCGATAAAAAGAGAAAACAAACAAAAATACGGAGAAAACTCCGACAAGTATAATTTGCAGTTTTTGGTTTTTCATAGTAAGTTTTTAAAGGAATAGGGACGGATATTTCACAGCCCCTGTCAAATCAATATCAGCAGAACCATAAAGAAAAACAATATCAGAAAGATGTTGTTGGAATTATCAACTTCCATTATAAACTCTCCTTCCTTACCGGTTATTTTACCGGAGCTGCACATGTCGGCGACACCCAGAATACAGGGTCGACAGGGACGGCGTAAAAACCGTTGTCGCCCCAGGTATATCTTTGCCCTGTAGCTTTAAACCTTATCACCGCATCATCCTTACTCTGCCATGTTCCCACTGTAAGATTTTTTCTGCCGGAAAGAGGCGAAGCTTTTATCCCCCAGGCTTTCCGTTTCTCCAGATTTCCCGGAGCTGCGGTAAATTTTCCATCGCCATGCAGTTTGTAAGCAGGCAGTTTTATATCCGCAGTTTTATAGGGAGTATATGAACTTCCGGCCACAGGTATATAATACTGTACAAAATCAAATATTTTAAGGGGTTCCATAGGCAAGCCCCCTTCGATGGAAATGGCGGGATTTCTCAACCTGCAGGAAAGATATTCCTCCCCGGACTTTTCGGATTTTTCCTCCCTTACAAACAACCACGCATCATCAGGCTTCGTTAAAACAGGGTGGTATTCGTCAGGATAAAAGAGAATCATATCAAAACCGAATTCTTCGGTGAATTTCACTGCAGCAGGGGCGTATTTATTATAATGTTCCGATTCGGGAACATTACGGATCAGCAGGTTCTCCCGTGCATACTTTTTAAAAATCCGCAGGTTCTCAGGAATTCTCGCATCAAAAATATCCCCGGCATCAGTCTGCCCTGTAATAAAACAATCCCCATACTGTGCAGCAGAAAACACATTGACTCCACCAAATTTTTTAATAATTGGTTCTGCATCCTGCTTCATCTTTGAAATAAGCGAAGGCGGAAAATACTCCTCAAGAACCCTGTCCCTGCCGGCTGTGGAAAATTCAACACAAAGAACCGGTGAAACAAGCAGGGCAAAAAAGGCTAAAAGAAAGTAAATCCTTCTGTTTAAGCTTATATTTTTCTTCATAATTCATCCCCCCAAATCATCGTTGACTCTTTTTTTCTTTTTTCATTGATTTTATCCTTGAATAATGCCAAAATTAGATTTATACCAACTCCAATAAGACATGACCATTAAACAGGATAAACCAGCAAATGACCACAGGAGGGAATAAATTGCCTGATAAAAACTCCATATCGAGAAGAAAACTGATAAAAACAGGCTTTGCTTTATTTGCAGCTTCAGCAGTTTTTTCACTGCCATTCAAACTGCCGGAAAACAATAACGGAACAGAAACTGCCAAAGCAAGCGCCTTCGAAACCGAACGGGAAAAATATATAAAAGTATTCAATCCATCGGCAAAAAACTGACACAATGCAGATCCCGGATATCAGAAAGTAATCAGGAGGTATATTAATGAACGGCAACAATGAACACAAGCTTTCCAGAAGAGATTTGCTGGAAGCTGGAATCAAAGGATGCGCTGCCTGTATGATTCTCCCTATGTTTGCAGGCAAGTTCGAAGGGATGGAATTTGAGGAAGAACCCAAAGAAGACTATTATGCACTCAACAAAAACAAGTATAAAAAGATGTTTGAGGAATCCGCAATGGGTTTCGAACAATATATTACCTCTGATGTGGGAGCTGATAAGGCAAAACAGATCAGGGAGCAGTCAGAAGCTTATTTTGACAGACTTTATGCAAAACTGCCCGCAGTAGGCGGTTCGAAAAATATCAATGTGGTATATCTGATCGAGGCAGCTTCGTATCTTGCTTTTTATCCTTCAATGCAGCAAGCAGGAAAAACCGCAAGGGACCTGGGAAAAATTTTCTTTGATATGTACGAACAGCAGATTGAAAAAGACACTCCGGAAGAAAGAAAAAAAGTTCAGGACGAGTTCTTCTCGGATAAATATAAAAAGCATTTCAAACAGTATGCAGCATGGACACAGAAAAATAAATATCCGATGAACTGGATTGCAGAATATAAGGAAGGCAACGGCACTGATTTCGACTGGGGATATGATTACAAACGCTGCGGAATAGTGGAATTCCTGAAATCAGAAAACGCATCGGAACTGGCACCGTATATTTGTCTCACCGATTTTGTAAAAAGCTGGGTTTACGGAACAGGGCTGGAAAGAGAGTCCACAATAGCAAACGGCAACTCCATCTGTGATTTCAGATACAAAAGAGGAAGAAAAGTGGAAAAAGTATGGGAGAACGAACTTTACGAAACTTAAACGGAATCAGAAGGGCAGTTTCTGGCTTTTTGTTTTATAAACAACAGCCCCCATACCAAGCTCACCGTCTATATCAAAATTCTCCTTGCAATGAGGGCAGAATTTTCTTAGCGTTATCTTTCTAACCAGATTCATCCCCGGAAACGGATTTATATAAATAACATCCCAGTCGGGATTAAGGGTTTCCACAGACTGAATCAGGTTTGAGGCATTTTCCTTCCACATTTCCGAGGTGAACCCCTCAAAACTGATGGAGTTAAGAAAGCAGCCGCAGCTTCGGAGGTGAAAAGCTATGTCCGTTAAAGCACCGGAACCACGCAGGCTTTTTCTTATTGACGCATCCATCTGTTCAAGGGTTTTATACATATATGCCTATGCCTCTGTTTGATTTTATACTGACTTTGTTATAGAATCCGCAGCACACAGGCTGCGTATTATTTTCAATCCAGAATACTATGTTTTTCTATCTATTCCTTCCCCAAAAAACACAAGGCTCAGTTTATGGCTTTCTACCGCCCACCACACGATCAAATCCTTCAAGATCCTGAAGCATAAAAACATCTTCAAAACCTGCTGAATTAAATACCATTTTGATCATTTCACCCTGATAAGCACCGATTTCCACAAGGAGCCATCCGTCTTTTTTGAGGAATACAAGGGCTTCCCGGGCTATCTTTGCATAAAACTCTTCAGCATCCATCGGAGGACACAGCGCCGTCTTCGGCTCGTAAAGCTTCACTCCCGACATCAGGTCTTCCCATTCCGCTTCGGTTACATAAGGCGGATTTGAAAGAATCAGATCAAAAGCTCCAGCTTCATCCTCCGGAAACGAACCAAAAAGATCTCCGTTCATAAATGTAACCCGGTTCAGAATAAACCTGCCCGGATGCGCAGCTTCAACAGCTTCTGCATTAGACACCGCAGTTTTCAAAGCATCAGGGGAAATATCCACAGCGGCAACCCTTACAACCGGATTATAAAAAGCAAGGCTCAGCGCTATACAGCCGCTCCCGCAGCCTATATCCGCAGCAAGGGGCAGAGGAGAAGGGAGCTTTTCCAGAATACCAAGACCCGCATTCACAAGCGTTTCCGTTGCAGGCCTGGGGATAAGAACCGAAGGATTGACGGCAAATTCAATACCCATAAACTCTTTCCTGCCTGTAATATAAGCAACGGGCATACGGGCAATACGCTTGCGGAGGTAGTTTTCAAAAAGTTCAACCTTTTCAGGAGAAACCTCCATCTCATTCCCGCTTATGTAATACTGCTCTCTGGTTATCCGAAGGGCATGCAGAAGCAGAACCCTTGTATCGGTTTCACCTTCACAATACCCGGTGTTATCAAGGATCTTCCTTCCCCGCCTGTATAGTTCAACTGGTGTTGGCATCGGCAGATCTTACCTCACACTGATTTTGCCGTATTCTTCCGAAAACGGCAGTTAAATTTTTCCATCTGACTTTGTAATAAACTCTTTGATTCTGATTTCAGCATTTTCGATATATTCTGGATTTATATCATACCCGATATATTTTCTCCGACATTTCAGCGCTGCAATAGCGGTCTGGCCGCTGCCCATAAATGGATCAACAATCAGTTCGCCACTATATGTATAGAGCTGAATCAGCCTGTAAGGAAGTTCAACGGGAAAAGGAGCGGGATGACCTGCCTGTTTAGCCGATTGAGGATTAAAATTCCAGACGCTTTTAGTGAACTCAAGAAACTCTTCTTTGGTTATGGTACTCTCTCTGTCTGATTTTTCCCTTGAATATGAATCTTTGGAAAAAACAAGAATGTATTCATGCACATCACGCAATGTAGGGTTTTTAGCAGAAAGCCAGCTTCCCCAGGCTGTTGATGTTCCACCGCCTGAAGATTTATTCCAGATAATTTCCCCGCGCATAAGAAACCCAAGCTTCACCATATCTTCAATCACAAATGAATGCAGGGGGATATAAGGTTTTCTGCCAAGATTGGCAATATTTATACATGCTCTCCCTCCGGGAATGAGAACCCTGCGGCATTCACGCCATACAGAAGACAGAAACTCCCTGTATTCTTCAAGGGAAAGATTTGAATCATATTCTTTTCCTGCATTATAAGGCGGTGATGTAACCATCAGATGGACGCTGTTATCGGGAAGCTCGCTCATATCCTCGCTTGATTTACAGAAAATCTTATTAAGGTTGGTCTCTTCCACAGGATTTTCCAGAAAATCCACATTTTCGGGCATTGAAAGGCCCTCGTACATCCTGCTTTTATAAAAACCTGATGAATCGTGGTTTTCTCTGGTCGAAGCTCCGAATGATCGTGCTGATGTTCCTTTTTTCTTTTTTTCCTTAGTTCTCATTTTCTGCAGAATACTCACACAATCATAATCTGATCCCCTGTGGTTTCACAGGAGGAGCAGGATTCGCATTTGTGGCCGCAGGAGTATAATCTCTGCATAACTTCGTCAAGTTGTGATGTTTTGAGGTTGAAAGGAGTTTTTTCATCGGGCATGCGGTCGGTAAAATGATAGTAAGATGTTATGAGGTCAAAGAAATTGCCTTCGTATTTTCCGTCAAGGTATGCATTGGCGGCTCTGATAATCCATGAAGTGGAAGTGGCTCTTCCTGCCAGTTTGAAGTATTTTATACCTATATCTTCATATTTTCTGACATCTTCCGGGCGGATCCAGTCCTGAGATAAAAACTCGTGGGGGTGCATAAGTTTGTGCCGGTAGCACCAGGCTGTATAAGCATCACCCATAACCAGCTTTCTCAAGTCCTCAACATAATGGCCCGTAAACATACTGTGGGAATCTCCCCGGGCACAGTAGTGAGCGCAGCCGAGGTTCAGGATTACTTCAAGATCGCATTTGCACACTTCCCTGAAACGGCGCAGCTTATCGAGATCCCGATTGAGTTCGTGGGGGAGTATAATTCTATCCACGCCCATACGGTTGTAAAATTTGAGTTTGTTGATGGTGTCAACTTCAGCAAAGACGGAAACGATAATTTCCATTCCGGGATATTCTTCCCTTGTAACTTCCATCAGATAAGGATCGGAAAGAATAATTTTGGTAACGCCGGCTGCCTCTATGCCTTCCACAAGCCGGCGGTAGTCATCGAGAAATGCAGAGGAGAATTTGTCCCTTCCGAAACAGACTGTGTTAAAAGCAAGGGAATACTCCACATTAAACCTTCTGGCAAATGAAACCTGTCGGGCAATATCCGTAACCTGAATTTCATGGACATAGTTTCTGCCCGAACCAAACCGGGAATTTTCAACCGACAGGTAGATCTCCGCAATCCTGCCGTCTGTTCCCTCTATGATTGCTTTACTGCTTTTAAAATTTCCCCTTGAGCCTGTGACAAGTTTCATTTTGGATCATTCCTTCTTATCTATACAAAAAACGGTATTGTCTTCGCATCCTGCTACAACTCTGCCTTCGATAATCGCGGGAGACGATGTAATATCTCCCTTTGCGGTGTAACTCCACAGCAGTTTTCCTTCAGTGTCGGCGCACCGCAATATGCCGTCGTTGCTGCCCCAGATTACCGTTTTATTTGAAGCGGCAGCAGCGGAGGATTCAATCTCTCCCATTGTTTTCATTTTCCACCGGAGCTTTCCTTCCCTGTTCAGTGAGTAAAAATATCTGTCGTATGAACCTATATATACATTTCCATCCTGATCAACGGCTGGCGAAGCTCGCACTTTGTCTCCGGTTTTATAAAAATTCCTGATTTTGCAGTCCGTTGTTATAAACAAAATTTTTCCGTCATCGCATCCGATTATGATTTCATTGAACTTTGTGACAGCAGGAGTTGACCAGACTTCCCCGCCAAGTTTTATGGAAGCGGCAGGTTTTCCGTTTTCCAGAATGTAAAATTTCCCATCCCGGCAGGCAAAGCATACCCGCCCGTTGCTGTCTATGGCAGGAGACGACGGAATCGGACTTCCACCGTTGAATTTCCACAGGAGTTTTCCCCTTAAATCCAGATTATATAAAAAACCGTCATCGGAACCAAAACATACCATGCCACCTTCTATTACAGGGGAGGAGTTGACATATCCCCCTGTTTTGAATTTCCACAGAATTTCGCCGTTTTCAGATACTTTATAAAGATTCCCGTCTTCGCAGCCGAAATATACATTTCCGCCGTCATCTACAGAAGGGGACGAAAGAATATTGAATCCTGTTTTCACTTTCCATTTTTCCGTACCGTCGGGATTTAAGGCATACATAAAGCCGTCGTCGCAACCGATGTAAACAATGCCGTTTTTACCTCCGGCAGGAGAAGAGAGAAATTCGTTCATACCTGTAAATTTCCACACCGGTTCAGGCTTGATTTCAACAGGGCAGGCTCCCCGGTAAAATCCGGTTCTTGCCGGGTCCGCCCGGAATCCGGAATACTGGTACCCGGTTCTCACAACAACAGGACCTGCAGGCTTGTTTCCGATTTCATCCCGTGACCGAAGCAGAAAAATAACTAACGCCGATAAAACAAGAACCGCCGCTATTCTCAATATCATATTCCGATTCGCAAACATAATCTGATCTTAACAGAAATGATAAATAGATCAAGACTCTTTAATTTTGCTTTATAAATTCCGACACAAATTTCAATCGTTATCGGAATCCCTGCAGGTGAGACCCAATGTGCCCTCCTGCACCCAAAAAATCACCAACCGCCAGCAAACCTTATAACCACAAGCTTCGCCAACGATCGCAGGAGGGCTTTGTAAGCCCGACGCGGACCCGCAGGTCCGCCCGCTACGCAAACTCAAACCGCAAACCTCCCGAAAGCCCGGCAACAAAATGCCAACGACTGCCGGATCGCAGGCGTCCCGCCTGCCCCCCGGTCCCAAAACCACCGCCAACCGCCAGCGAACCACATAACCACAAGTTTCGCCAACGATCGTAGGAGGGCTTTGCAAGCCCGATGCGGACCCGCAGGTCCGCCCGCTACACAGACTCAAACTGCAAACCTCCCGAAAGCGCGGCAACAAAACGCCACCCCCTGCCGGATCGCAGGCGTCCCGCCTGTCCCCCGGTTCCCAAAACCACCCGCCAACCGCCAGTAAACCCCATAACCACAAGCTTCGCAATCGATCCTATGATGGCTCAGCAACTCCGACGCAGACCCGCAGGTCCGCCCTCCGGGAGCTGGGCAAACAGACATTATTCCCGTAGTGAATCAGACATCTCCATGCCTTAATTCATAGGCATTCCGCCTAATCTCCACTATCCCGCAAATATAGGAAATCCTGTAGGGGAGAGCCAATGTGCTCTCCCGCACCCAAAAAAACACCAACCGCCAGTAAACCTCATAACCACAAGCTTCGCCAGCGATCGTAGGAGGGCTTTGCAAGCCCGACGCGGACCCGCAGGTCCGCCCCACCGCAAACAAAAACCACAAATCCCCAAAAAGAGCGGCAACAAAACGCCAACAACCGCCGGATCGCAGGCGTCCCGCCTGTCCCCCGGGTCCCAGAATAAAACACCAACCGCCAGTAAACCCCATAACCACAAGCTTCGCTATCGATCCTATGATGGCTCCGCAACCCCGACGCGGACCCACAGGTCCGCCCTCATCGCAAACAAAAACCACAAATCCCCCAAAAGCACGGCAACAAAACGCCAACCCCTGCCGGATCGCAGGCGTCCCGCCTGTCCCCCGGGTCCCAAAACCACCCGCCAACCGCCAGTAAACCCCATAACCACAAGCTTCGCCAACGATCCTATGATGGCTCCGCAACCCCGACGCGAACCAGCGGTCCGCCCTCCGGGAGTTGGGCAAACAGACATTATTCCCGTAGTGAATCAGACAAATTAACAAACCTCTCTGGCTGCAGTTTTCATAAAAGATGTAATTACGGAATTTTCCGGAAGGGACTGAATAGATACTGGTTAAAATAGCTATTTCTGTAAAAAATAAACAACAATCCTGATTCGGATAATTTGAATAACTTCCATTTTCAGCCAAACCCCCTTGCTTTTCAGGGAAGGAGGTTCGGAGGTTGAATTAAGACCATCGTTACAGTAAATTTTTTGGCAAAATTGTATGAGGCGGTTTTTTTATGAATCATAATGTTATTTACAATAAGCCTCTCTATTATGAGATTCTGTTTAGTTACAGGGATTTTTCCGCTGAGGTGGATTTTTTGACTGCTGTGTTTGGAAAGCATGCCGGCAGAGAGTTAAAATCAGTGGTGGAGCTGGCTTGTGGCCCCGGAGATCATGCCCTTGAATTTGCACAAAGGGGGATCAGAGCTGTTGGGATTGATATTTCAGGGGAAATGGTGGAGTATGCGGCGCAGAGGGCGGATGAAGCCGGTAGTTCTGCGGTTTTTATCCGGGGCGATATGCTGGATTTTTCACTTGATAAACCTGTGGATTCAGCTTTGCTGATGATAAGCTCCATTGGGTATATTCTCAACGGAGATGATTTTGTCAGGCATCTGAAGGCTGTGGCAAAAAATCTTACAGAGGGTGGAATTTATTTTATCGAAGCTCCCCACCCTTCATCAATAATCGGCAACGAACCACGGACTCAGAACAACTGGGTAATGAATAGGGATGGCGTTGAAGTGGAAATGACCTGGGGATTTCCAGAAGACTATACGGATCCGATTACACAAATAACAGACACTTCGGTTCTGGTTAAAGTTTGCGACAACGGGGAAAACTTTGAATTTTCAGATAAAGCGCCGCAAAGGGAATATACTTATCAGGAAATAAAGGCACTGGTCAGGTTGTCGGGAGTTTTTGAAATTGCGGAGGTTTACGGCGGTTTTGATATGGCGCAGCCTTTTGATAATTCACCGAAGTCGTGGCGGATGAACCTTGTATTGCGTAAAATGCGGTCGTGATGCAACAGGGAGTTTTCTGCACAGGTGGAATATTCTATATATAAGAAAATTTTTCGGGGAGGGCTTTATGAAAGGTCTGATTCTCTCAGGCGGCAAAGGAACCCGTCTTCGTCCCATCACTTACACTCAGGCAAAGCAGCTTATACCTGTGGCGAATAAATCCATTCTTTTTTATGGAATTGAACTGCTCAGGGATGCAGGAGTAACAGAAATCGGCTTTATTGTCGGCGATACCGCGGATCAGGTTATAGAAGCTGTGGGAGACGGCAGCAAATTCGGGATTAAAGCTACATTCATACATCAGGATGCTCCTCTGGGACTCGCCCATGCGGTTCTTACAGCAGAACCGTTCATCGGCAAAGACCGGTTTGTTATGTTCCTCGGAGACAATCTTATAAAACAGCCTCTCGGAAAATTTGCAGAAGAATTTCAGGATCCCAATCTGAATTCGGTGATTATGCTGACCCCCGTAGAAAACCCCTCATCATTCGGAGTAGCAGAGCTTGAGGGTAACCGGGTGGTTAAGCTTGTGGAAAAACCTAAGGAACCTAAGAGCAATCTGGCACTTGTCGGGATTTATTTCTTTGATCACAATATTTTTGATATGGCGAGGCAGCTTAAACCTTCGTGGAGGGGAGAGCTGGAGATTACAGACGCCATTCAGTCCCTTATAGATAACGGTTTTAATGTTCACTCCCACAAAATAACAGGATGGTGGAAAGACACCGGAAAGCTTGAAGATCTGATTGAAGCAAACAGAATGATTCTGGAAGATCTGGAGAAAAATATCGAAGGATCTGTGGACGAAAAAACAGAGATTCAGGGAAGAGTAAAAATCGAAGAGGGTGCCGTTCTGGAAAACTGTGTGGTAAGGGGACCTTCCATAATCGGGAAAAATGCAGTTATCAGAAACTCATACATCGGACCGTTTTCTTCAGTGGCTCCCGGTGTTAAAATCATAAATTCTCAGATTGAATACTCCATAATTATGGACGATGCGGAAATCAGCGATATTGACGGCCGGATAGAATACAGCCTTGTTGGAAGAGGCTGCAGAATTTACAATAATACTACAAAACCCAAAGCCCACCGTCTGATGCTGGGTGAGAACAGTGAAGTGGGGATGATCTGATGTTGATAAAAGACGATTTTTTTGAAAAATACAGTGATTTCTACCGCGGGAAGAAGATTCTCATAACCGGAGGCCTCGGATTTCTGGGGAGTAATCTTGCCATAGCCCTTGTAAAACTCGGTGCAGAAGTTACCATTCAGGATGCGCTGCTGGAGCTTTACGGCGGAAATACCTTTAATATCGAACCGATAAAAGATAAGGTTGAACTTCATATTTCCGACATAAGGGATGAAGCTTCCGTAAACTGGCTGGTAAAAGGGAAAGATCTGATTTTTCATATAGCAGCGCAGACAAGCCATGTGGATTCTATGACGGATCCTTTTTCAGACCTCGATATGAACTGCAGGGGAAGTTTAATTCTGCTGGAGGCTTGCAGACGGTTCAACCCTGCCGCAGGAATCGTCTATTGCGGTACCAGAGGGCAATACGGCCGTCTTGAGCATATACCAGTGAGCGAAGATCACAGAATGAATCCGACTGACATTTACGGTGTCAACAAAATGGCTGCGGAGATGTACCATTTTATTTACCACAGGGTCCACAATATCAGGAGCGTTTCTTTGAGGGTGAATAACACATACGGACCCCGGCATCAGATGAAACACGGTAAATACGGAATCCTCAACTGGTTCATCAGACTTGCTATGGACAACGGCACAATCAAAGTGTTTGGCGAAGGCAGCCAGATGCGGGATTACAACTATGTGGATGATGTTACAAGGGCATTTATAATGAGCGCCGCCTGCGATGAAGCCTGGGGAAAAGCTTTCAATCTGGGAAGCGGAAAGCCTGTAGCTTTTATTGATATGGTGAGAATTATTCTTTCATCCGCCGGGTCGGGAAAGATGGAACAGGTTCCGTGGCCCAAAGACAGGGCGGATATCGAAGTGGGAGATTATATTGCGGATTTCAACCTGATTGAAAAAGTATGCGGATGGAAACCTGAAGTTATGTTTGATCAGGGCTTGAAAGAGACTGTTGAATTTTATAATAAGCATCGGGAGATTTACTTTAATGCCTAAGATTTTAATCACCGGGGGAGCCGGCTTTATCGGCAGCAATTTTATCAGATATTTTCTGAAAACCCATAACGATGTGGAGCTTGTTTGTCTCGACAGTCTTACTTATGCAGGCAATCTTGCAAACCTCGATGATATAATGACTGACAGCCGGTTTAGTTTCGTCAGGGGGGATATATGCGATCCTCAGGCTGTGGCAGAAGCAATGAAAGACTGTGAGGGAGTAATCCACTTTGCTGCAGAGACCCATGTTGACAGATCTATACTTGATGCAGATGCATTCTTAAAAACAAATGTGCTTGGCACATACAACCTGCTTCTGGAGGCGGATCGAAAGAAAATAAAGAGATTTCTCCACATCAGCACCGATGAAGTTTACGGAAGCATTGAAGAAGGCTATTTTACCGAGAACTCCCCTATAGATCCCTCCAGCCCTTATTCGTCATCAAAAGCTTCTTCTGATCTTCTGGCAATTTCATTTTTCAGAACATACGGGCTTCCTGTGGTTATAACCCGCACCTGCAACAATTACGGACCTTATCAGTATCCTGAAAAAGTAATACCGTTTTTCATAACAAACCTTCTGGAGGGGAAAAAAGTCCCCCTTTACGGCGACGGAAAAAATGTCAGGGAATGGATATATGCGGAAGACAACTGCAGAGCTATTGATCTTGTATATCACAAAGGCACCGAAGGGGAAGTTTACAACATCGGCAGCGGACACGAGCTTGAGAATATAAAACTTACGGAAATAATTCTCAAAGCGCTGGGGGCAGACGAATCACATATTGAATATGTTAAAGACAGGCCCGGACATGACCGCAGATATGCCATAGACAGCTCAAAAATAAAAAATCTGGGCTGGAGTCCCAGATTTTCCTTTGACGAAGCGATTTCAAATACTATTGAGTGGTATAAAAACAACCGGCCATGGTGGGAAAATATTCGTCTGAAAAAAGCGGAATACCGGAAGTTTATGGACGAATACTACTCAAAACTAAGGAAATCCGAATAACTATTTCAGGTTTTCTATGGATTTAGTAAGCTCTCTGGATATTAAAAATAACTCTGAGCTTATTCTTTCTATATCTTCAGTCATTTTCTGCGCCATTTTTGCTGAGTTTTTAACTTCCTCCGCAACAACGGCAAAGCCTTTGCCCATTTCGCCGGCATGAGCTGCTTCAATCCTTGCGTTCATAGCCAGCATATTGAGGTCGAGTGTAGTCACCTGGATAACATCAAGGGATTTCTGGATGTCCTTCAGGCTTGAGTCTATTTTCTTTCTTATGTTGCCGACGCTGCTCGTTACTCTCTCGTTTGTTGTTTTTCTGTTTTCATCGAGAATCTTAAACATAAGAAGGGCAGTCGAACTGTCTATAATCTTGGTTCCGTTGTGAATTTTTTCACAAATCATATTATAAACTCTTTCGGAACCGGTTGCTTCGATGATGTACTTTGTACCGTTTCTACCTATAACCTCGTCCATATCGGTATAAGTATTTATTCCCATGCTTCTTGCTTTGTTCATGCCCGGAGCGTCCAGATTAGGGTCAACCATATAGTTTATTTTTACTGACTGGTTCTCACTGAATATTTTGAGAATCTCGAGTCCGCCCTTGCCACCACCGACAATTCCAACGGTAAGCGCCTGCTCGGTATTTTGCTCCATATCCTTCACCTTTCACTGCTGTGTTTATGTCTTCAAATTTCCCCAGCCACATGATATATATCGGTTAAATTTGATGTTTTTTTAGATTTTCCTTCCCAAAATAATATTGATATTACTGGATTCAGAGGTTATGTTGTGAAATTTTTCCCACTATTGGAGTATAATATTTACATGTTAACTAATGATATTCAGACAAATTTGGTATGATATATCGATTATAACTATGAGAGAAGTGTGATGAGTGTTTTTTTTGACATGGGATTTGGGAATACTCAATGTTGTTGCCCGAAAAACAAACTCAAACCAACTTTCCAGTATAATCAAAGCAGGTTGTCATTACTGAGCCTCCGCTGAAATGTGAAGCAATCACGCTGTTATAGCTGATATTTTGGCAAAATGGTATCAAACCGCCAGTAAACCCCATAACCACAAACTCCACCAGCGACTGCCGGATCGCAGGCGTCCCGCCTGTCCCCCGGGTCTCCAAACCCATGGCCAACCGCCAGCAATCCCATAACCACAAGCTCCGCCAACGACTGTCGGATCGCAGGCGTCCCGCCTGTCCCCGGGTCCCAAATTCAACCGCCGACTGCCAGTAAACCCAATAACCACCAACTTGGCCAACAACTGCCGGATCGCAGGCATCCCGCCTGTCCCCAATGCCACTGAATTAGCAAAATGTACTCAAATCCCCAAGCCCAATACTCTTGTTTTTCAAGGAGGGAGGTTCGGAGGGTAATCTCGCTTTTCCAAAAAAGCGTGGTTCCCTCTGACGGTCCCCAAATCCCCACGGTCCCTGGTCGGTCCCTAATTCAAAAGTTTTGGGATGGCGGGTGCCTGCCCGCAGGGTGGGCGCGAGGAAACTTTTTTCAAAAAAGTTTTCTCCGGGAACTTGGCAAACCACTCCAATACTCGTGAGCGATCAGACTAATCTATGCCTTAATTCATTGACATTGCGCCTGCCCCCGGGTCCCAAACCCAACCGCCAATCGCCAGCAACCCTCATAACCACAAACTCCGCCCACAACTACCGGATCGCAGGCGTCCCGCCTGCCCCCGGGTCCCAACCGCCAGTAAACCTCATAACCACAAGTATTCGCCAGCGATCGTAGGAGGGGTTTGCAGAGATTGTGTAAAAACTCTCAAAACTGGTGTATATTTTTTCTATTTGTACAGGAGTTTTCATGCCTTAATGGAACTATTAATGTATTATTAACGGGTGCTCTGAAAAACTTG
>JAJTBE010000076.1 GCA_021287065.1 Bacillota bacterium | reverse complement strand
TGGTCACCGACCTTTCAATCACAGGCCCCAACGGTTACACAATGACCTACGGCAGAAACAACGAAGTAAAGGTTTCAGGCGGCACAACCAAGTAAAACCAAACCGGATAGTTTTGAAGGGACGAAATTTTCGTCCCTTTTTATTTTGTTCAAAAGGATTTCATGGTTATTGTAAATAATACCCTATCATATAGCTAAACTGCTTATAAAAAAACCTAACATATACACAGGAGGAAATACAATGACCGAAATTCTTGATATTCAGGCAAGACAAATCCTCGACTCAAGAGGAAACCCTACAGTAGAAGTAGATGTGGAACTCGCAAGCGGAGCAGTGGGAAGAGCAGCAGTGCCTTCCGGCGCTTCAACAGGCGTACATGAAGCAGTGGAACTCAGAGACGGCGAAAAGGACTATTATCTCGGAGCTTCAGTCCTGAAGGCTGTTGATAATGTAAATAGAATCCTTGCCCCCGAACTTATGGGCCTCGACGCCACAATGCAGATGGAAATCGACCAGATTATGCTGGAACTCGATGGAACCAAAAACAAAGGCAACCTCGGCGCCAATGCCATTCTCGGCGTTTCAATGGCAGTTGCAAGAGCAGCAGCAGACACAGTGGGCCTTCCCCTCTTCCAGTATATCGGTGGAATTCATGCCCATACCCTTCCCGTTCCTATGATGAACATCATGAACGGTGGAAAACATGGCGACAACAATGTTGATTTCCAGGAAATGATGATTATGCCCACCGGCGCAAAATCAGTTTCCCACGCCATTCAGATGGGTGCCGAAGTATTCCACACACTGAAGAAGGTCCTCAAAAAAAGAGGCTACCAGACAACAGTAGGCGACGAAGGCGGATTTTCACCCAATGTGAAGTCAAATGAAGAAGCTGTTGAAGTAATTCTCGAAGCAATCGAAAAAGCAGGCTATCAGCCCGGTTCAGACATTCACCTCGCTCTGGATCCCGCAGCCAGCGAATTCTTCGAAGATGGCAAATACCACCTGAAAAAGAGCACAGGCGACATTCTCACACCTCAGCAGATGGCAGACTACTGGGCCAACTGGGTAGAGAAATACCCCATTATCTCAATCGAAGACGGCCTTGCCGAGGATGATTGGGAGGGATGGAAATATCTGACGGAAAAAGTCGGGCACAAAGTTCAGCTCGTAGGCGACGATCTTTTCGTAACCAACACAGAGCGTCTTTCAAAAGGCATTGAAGAAGGCGTAGCCAACTCAATCCTCATTAAACTCAACCAGATCGGAACAGTCAGCGAAACACTCGCAGCTATCGAAATGGCTAAAAAAGCCGGTTATACTGCTGTTGTTTCACACCGCTCAGGCGAAACCGCCGATTCATTCATTGCTGATGTAGCTGTTGCCACCAATGCAGGCCAGATCAAAACCGGATCACTCTGCCGCGTTGACCGCATCGAAAAATACAACCAGCTTATGAGAATCGAAGAGTATCTCGAAAAAACAGCAAAATATCCCGGACTGAAAGCTTTCTACAACCTTCGCAAATCAGGCGTCGCTGTAAAAGCATAAAATCCGTTCATAATCATTCACAATACATAAAAATGCCCGCCGCAAAGCAGGGCATTTTTATTTTTTCCTTTGTTATTTATGGAACCAAAAGGGTATAAAACATGTTGTATGATTTATGGATATAGATATAAAAGACTGCAGAGTGGGAGTTGATTCTCATGAAAAAAATGCGGGGATTCTCTTTGGTCGAATCGATCATATCGATTCTCCTGATGTTGCTTCTGGCGATTTTTGTGTTCACAACATTTCCAAGCATCAGGATGGGGCTCCACCTTTCACAGGATCATGTCAATGCAGCGATAATTGGGCGCAGCTTAATAAATGATGCCCGAAAAGCCGGTTTTGACAACATAACTGCATCATCAGGCACCAAAACCTTATCAGGAACGGATAACGGTGCACCTTATAATCAGACATACAATTACAATTTCAGTTCTCAGACTGTTGCAGCAGATAAAAAAGTAGTATGGGCCACCGTTACCTGGAATGAATCAGGCAAACAGAAAAGTGTTACTGTCGAATCCATCATTGTTAAGATTTAGGGGGTGAAACATGATGAAAAAACAGCAGAACCCGGTAAAATCAAAAGGATTCACGATTG
The DNA here is from genome assembly GCA_021287065.1 of Bacillota bacterium. GTDB lineage: Bacteria > Vulcanimicrobiota > JAJTBE01 > JAJTBE01 > JAJTBE01 > JAJTBE01. The sequence goes on along the minus strand of JAJTBE010000076.1, from coordinate 41,365 downwards.
TAGAACTGATTACTACAACATTTATCCTGCTTCTCCTCACATTGAACCTCTTCTGGATGATAACAGCGGGAATATCCACCTGGCATATATCTGTTACCAGAACAGCAAACCATCAGAATTTGCGTCTGACGATGAACAAAATATCCCTCGACATGAAAGACAGCAATGTTGGAGTATTTACTAACAATACCAGCACTTCACCTCAGGCATTCAGCTTTTTGTCTGCCGTCGATTCAAATGGCATGTTTAAAACCGGAACCGATGGAAAGCCGGTTTGGCAGAAATATGTAATTTACTACATTCCTACGGGAACAAAAAATCTTGTAAGAAAAGAAGTTTTTGGAACTTTCACTACTGCCCTTACAACTTCACAACTTACCACATATTGCGATGGAAACGGCAAATTAATCGCTCCCAATGTTACAGGAATTAATGCAACGCCAAATGTTTCCAATGACTCGGTTTCATTTACCCTTACTGTCAGCGATACCAACAAAAATGGAAAATCTGACACGCAGAGTATGAACGAAACTGTGTATCTCAGGAATTGACGGGGGTGATTTAAATGATGAAATCAAAAAAAGGCTATATACTGATACTGACATTTCTTGTGATGGCTATGATGTTTTTCTTTGGCTTGATGCTTGTTGAGTTTATGAGCTCCGAGACCAAACTAACAATCAAATCGGAACATGATAACATTGCAGCGGAAGCAGCAAATGCCGGTATTGACGATGCTATATATTATCTGAAGCAGAACGCTTCATGGGCTTCCGGTTTCAACAATACAGCTTTGGGACACTCAAATTCCACATATAGCATGACCTTTGATAAAAATCAGACTGTGCTGCCCTATTCCACAAACAATTCAACAGGTACAGCTACAATTACAGGATACGGCGGCAGAACAGTGCCTGCGGGATCTGTACATCTTGTTTCAATCGGCAAATTTGGCAGATCAAAAATTATCGAAGAATCTATGATTACCCCCGGAGGAACCCTTTTTTCCGCTGCAATTCAGGCAAATACCAATATCACATTCAGCGGAAACGGCTTAACTGACAGTTTTAACTCCGACAATGGTACATATCAGCAGACAAGCCAGCAGTCAGGCGGCAATATAGCAACAAACTCAAATACCAATGCCATTGTGCGCCTGACGGGAAATGTGGATGTTAATGGAACTGTTACCGTGGGAACGGGAGGAACCCAGGCAGCAAGCGTTTCTTCAAGCGGTGGATCCAGTTATCAGGGATTTTCAACTTCAAGTCCGGTAAGCTTGCCTTTTCTTACTCCTCCGTCAGGAACAAATCAGGGATCGGTATCGGTAAGCGGACATGGGTCAGTTACAATAAACCCCGGCACATATACCAACCTCAGCGGTTCAGGCCAGTCTGTAATAAACCTCACCGCAGGTGATTATGTGTTTACTGGAAATATCAGCCTTTCCGGAAACTCCACTATTGTTCTTCCTGCCACAGGCAAAGTAAAAATCTATGTTCTTGGAAATATCGACATCACCGGAAATTCTATTAACAACACAAGTGAAAAACCAACCAACCTTGTAATCTATGGCGGTCCAAACACTACAAGCGTAAAAATCAGCGGTAATGGACAAGGTTATTTTGGACTGTATGCACCGGCGGCAGATGTGAAAATCACAGGCAATGGAGCTATCTACGGAGGTATTGTGGGAGACACTATCGACATCACCGGCAATGCGGCAATCCATTATGACCAGGCACTTCAGAAAATTACAGGCGGAAGCGGTATGGTTACAGTTCTCTCAAGGTGGGGAGGAATATAAAACCGCAGATTCTTTCTTCAATCAATAGTCTTTATGGGGTTGTTTGAAAAGCAGGGTTTACAATCAAGGTGGCAGCTTTTTAAACGGCCCCTGTTTTATGAATTTTGTATCAGATTTTTATAGTCTTTTTTTATTTCTCAAAGGAAAATGGCAAAATCATTGTAGAATATAATAATATCCCTGCTGAGAGGGAGGAAAGACCTCTGATACTCACTGTCACATTAAACCCTTCTATAGATCATTTTGTACAATCAGACAACTTTACATATGGCCGCCTTAACAGGGTGAAAAATCTGGAAAGGCAGCCCGGAGGTAAAGGGGTCAATATTGCATTTATGCTCGGAGTTATGGGCATGGAAACCCTTGCCACAGGCTTTCTCGGAAAAGCTGCCGGCAGGTTCTTTCAGGAAAGACTTCACAAACATAAAGTAACAACCAATTTTGTCTATATCGAAGATGTAACAAGGCACAATTATTTGCTGGTTGATAATATTAAAAACCAGAGAACCCTCCTCGATGAGGAAGGACCCGATATTGAACATGATGAGATGAAATATTTTCTGGAAACTTACCGCAGGCTTCTTCCCCGCTGCAGCGCAGTGGTTCTGGCAGGAAGCCTCCCGAAGAAGGTTCCGTCCGGCATATATAATGATCTTATTAAAATGGCGGAAGAACATAAGTTGCTTACGGTTCTTAACACTGTGGAAGATAATATTGCTCCCTGTCTTAATTCCGGAATCAATATTATTATGCCCGACCTGCGTTCCTCGGATAAAATTATGGGAATACCGGTTAGAAATCCCGAAAACAGAAATCAGGTTGCCTGTTCCCTTCTCGGTAAAGGAGGAATAATGGGCATTATAACTTTCGATTCCGTAAATTATCTGATTTCAACCGCTCATGGATGTCTGGAAGCTAAACCGGCAGGCGTGAAGATGAAAAATACTCTTAAAACAGGGGACGCTCTCATTGCTGGTATGATTTTTGAATATCTGAAAAGCGGAAGCTGTATCGAATCGGTGAGAACCGGAGTTGCAGCTTCAATAGCTTCAGCTTCACATATGAACGGCTTTTTCAAATCCTATGACGAAGTAAAACGTCATCTCGATTCTGTTGAAATCAGGGAGGTTTCGTCTTGAAACTGGTTCGCGACATAATGGCGAGAGATATTACATCCGTCACGGAAGAAGATACTCTGGAAAAAGTCGCATGGCTTCTTACCGGCTACCGTTTTGGCGGAGTTCCTGTTGTTGATGCCGAAGGAAAGGTTAAAGGTTTCATATCTGAAAAAGATATCATAAAATCCCATTATCCCTTTATGGGAGAATCCGGCGGCTATTTTGTAATCAGAAGCTTTGCGGAAGTATCCAAAAAACTTGATAAACAGGAACTTCACAGAGTAAGGGAATTTATGACTTCACCTGCTATTTCGGTTTCTGAAGAAGATACTGTGGTGGAAACCATAAACATTATGCTGGAAAAAGGACTTAGAATATTGCCCGTTACAAGAGACGGAATACTTATCGGAGTCGTTGGCAGAACGGAAATCTGCAAGGAGATTTTCAGAACGGAATCAGATTAACAGAGAGGTTTTGCTGATTAGTATGCTTATAAACCTTATCGATATTATCCAAATCAAAGATTATGGGTTCGATTTTCTTTTGGCTCTGGGCCTTATAGTCGGTATTGGTTTTATTGCAAAATTCATCTGTGAAAAGATAGGCATATCCCATATAGTGGGATTTATTATCCTTGGAGTCCTCCTCGGCAGATCATTCTTTCATGTTATTAACCCCGACATTTTTGCAAGGCTTGAAATAGTGGGCATGCTTGCTCTGTCTATGCTGGGTTTTGTCCTTGGGGGCGAACTCAATTTCTCAAAAATCAAAGGCATAGGCAATTCAATTCCTCTCCTTGCTGTTTTTGAATCAACTCTTACATTCATAATCGTTTTCGGCTGCACATTTTATTATTCAAGACAAATGCCCCTTGCGCTGATTCTTGGTGCAATGGCTGCTACTACTGCGCCGGTGGCGATGAATGTGTTTAAAAAATACAACTCCAGAGGACCTCTCACCAGAACCATCTTTTCAGTGATAGGCCTCGATGATGTGGTTGCAGTTTTCCTTTACGCCCTCGCATTTTCTTTTGCCAGAGCGCTTCTTGATATGGGGCAGGTTCAGTTCAACCTTGCAGTTATCCTCGGCGTACCTCTGGCAAAAATGGCAGGCTGCGTTATTATAGGAATCATCATAGGCGGACTTGCACATTTTGCCCTTAAAATCTGCAAAAAGAATCAGGATTATTTTGTGCTTTCTCTTGCCCTTATTCTGATTTCCGCAGGCGTGGCAAGATCTCTCGGATTGTCGGTTATAATCACAAGCTTTGTTCTTGGTACTGCTCTTGCAGGTTTTTCACCCGATAACAAAAAAATCTTTGACGAGCTTTACCGGTTCACGCCGCCTTTCTATATTTTCCTTATAGTGTTTGCAGGGGTTTTGTTTGATGTAAAAGTTTTACCCCTGATAACCGGACTTGCTGTAATATATCTTATCGTCAGAACAGTCGGAAAGCTCATAGGAGCAAGACTTGGGGCAGGTATAGCCGGAGCCGACGCTAATGTCAGAAAATATCTGGGTCTGGGACTTCTGTCTCAGGCAGGAATCGGTTTGTGTTTTGCCATCGAGTCTTATATCTCGTTCAGAAATCTAAGCCCGGAAGGTGCAATGACGGCAGGATTGATTATCAGTATCATCGTAATAACAGTGCCAATATTCGAACTAATAACCCCGCCGTTGATTAAAATGGCAATCTTTGAAGCTGGAGAGGCTGAAAAGATTTAAACAAGGGAATTAACCGATTCAGGATGAATAAAAACATATCTTAATTTTTTTGGAGGTGTCCTTTGACAAAGAGCAGGTTAATAGCAGGAATAATGATTGCATTAGTTGCATTCGCAGCAATGTTTATGCAGGGATGTTCGTCTTCTTCCGATTCAAAGGCTGATGATTCAAGCTTCACTGTTGAATACACTGATCCCACTGCCGGAGAAACAGCTCCCGTTGATGTGGTTGTTTATGTCGTCTTCAACCAGCTTGTTGATGAAGCAAGTGTAACTGAAAATTCATTTTATATCACCGACAGCAACGGAACCAGAATCCCCGGAACCCGTAAAATCGTCAATCAGGAAAAAGGTGTTTCATTCACCAGCGACAGCCTTTATGTGTCAGGCGAAACCTATACTATCAATGTAACAACCGCAGTTAAGAACAGCGACGGACACACTCTCAACGAGCCTTTCCAGTTGCAGTTCAAATGTCAGGAATAATTTGATAGTGTGTAAATACACTGGGGTTTAAGACTTCTTCTTTTACGCAAATGATAAAGGAGGTTGTCCGGAAAGTAATAATAGCGGATCGTCACCCTGAACCTGTTTCAGGATTAAGTGGAAAAAGTAACTGTAATACCGGGAATATCCGGAATGACGAACGCAGCAGCTTCCCGGATGCCTCTTTTTTATATATGAGGACCGGAATACAGAGATTGTGCAAAACAATGCTTTTCATAACTATAGACCTATTTCATCATTGGATTTGGTAGTCTTTCGTCAAACCGGATGCCTCTGGAACCCAATGCCACTGAATTAGCAAAATGTACTAAAATCCCCAAGCCCAATATTCTTGTTTTTCAAGGGAGGAGGTTCGGAGGAGACTTCGCTTTTCCAAAAAAGCGTGGTCTCCTCTGACGGTCCCCAAATTCCCCGTCGGTCCCCAATTCTAAAAATTTTGGGAAGGAGGTCCGGAGGAAACTTTTTTCAAAAAAGTTTTCTCCGGGAGTTTGGCAAACCGGCATAATCCTCGTGAGGGATCGGATAAATCCATACCTTAATTCATGGGCATTGCTCCGGAACCAGCAGTGGGTTTTAGAGATTGTGTAAAAACAATGTTTCTCATAATTCTAAACCTATTTCGGCATCGGAATTGATCCTGAAAAAGTCATAACGCTTAATAATTCCGGTTGCAGCGTTTATTTTATAAAAGTTGGTATAATACCTGTAGTAAGGGGATTTACAAAAAAGGGGGAGCTTATGATGTCATTCTCAGCCAGAAAACTTTTTGTTCTGTTAATTTGCTTTTTAGTTCTTTCCATATCTGTCGTAACAGCGGAGGAACAATACCTTTACGGATACACTGAAAATTCGAAATTCTATTCACCGGGGCAAACATACAGGCCCACAGTCAGTTTTTATTCCACAAATCAGAAATATCTTGATATCAGTGTTTATAAACTGGATTCCTTCAAGCTTAAAGATGGAAATTTTAGTTTTGCCGGAAATCATCCCGGACAATCCGGTAAAAAAATATACAGCCACAGAATCGATGTGGTGAACAGAACCGGACTTTCCGGTGCCGGTGTTTCTGTAAATGTCAGCAGATCCGGAAAAAATCTCTATACCAGCGGCAGTTTCAGACTACCTTCGGGAAAGAATGGTATCTATTATTTGATAATTCAGGGAAGCAGTAAAAAATTTGAGCAGACATTTGTAGTATCGCCCCTTGGTATGATAGTAAAACATTCTCCCGATTTTATCGAAGGTATAGTCTTTGATCAGAAAACCGATAAACCTGTGTCCGGAGTCAGTGTTAAATTATTTGACGCTTCAGGACCCAGATACGAATATAAAACGGATTCAAACGGTTTCTTCCGTTTTTCCGCAGGAACCGACATAAAGGGACTTGTTACAGTTATCGGAAAAAGAGGTGAACAATACGCAGCTTTTTCATTTTCCGCATCAGGAGCTTCAGACAGAAAGAATGTGTATTTCTTTACGGAAAGGCCTGTTTACAGACCCGGACATAAAGTTTATTTCAAAGGGGTTGTAACCGAACTTCAGCCGGATAAAACTTTCCGCCGTATTACCGATACCGATGTTGTTGTAGTTATGAAAGATTCCCGGAATTCATCAGTCGGAAGACTGCAGTTAAAAACTAACAGCCACGGTTCCTTCAATGGTGAATTTGATATACCTGAAACCACTCCCCTTGGCAGGCATTATCTTTCTGCGAATATTGAGGGTAGGGAATACAACTGCATGTTTGATGTACAGGAATACAGAAAACCTGAGTTCGAAGTTTTTGTTAATCCTGAAAAAACAATCGTCCTCAAAGGTGAGGAAGCCAGAATTAATGTAAGGGCAAGGTATTTTTACGGAAACCCCGTTAAAGGCGGCAAAATTACATACACAATCGAGGGACATTCGGATTCTCTCAACATACCGGGAGAATACGACTGGGATTCATATTATTATGAAAACAATCCCTTTTATGCCAACGGAACAGCTATTCTTGACGAATCAGGAAACGGTTCTTTCACAATTAAGCTCCCGCCAAACCTCAGTTTTGATCAGAATCTTACAATAACTTGTTCCGTAACGGATAAAACCAGCCTTGCCATAGAAGGCTTCGGAATGCTCAAGGCAAGAATCGGGAATACAAGGGTTGCAGTCGGGGCAAAACCTTATTGTGTCAAAAAGGGCGGAACAGTAAACCTTCACGCATATACTGCGGATAATGAGGATAAACCGGTTTCCTCGCTGGTGAAAGTTGTTCTTTCCGTTTCACAATGGAACAGCAAAAAGCGTAAATATGATGATGAAGTATTAAAAACCGTAAACATAAAGACTGATGAAACGGGCCACGGTTATTATGATCAGGTTTGTCCGAAAACAGGTTATGTGTCGGTGAAAGGTTCCGTTCAGGATTCCGCGGGCAATTTCAACTATGCAAAAAGTTCATTTTATGTTTATTCAGGAGATGATTCCTGGTATTCGTCCGATGATTATTCAGAATTAAAAATCATAACCGATAAGAAGACCTATAGTCCCGGCGATAAAGCAAAACTGCTGATTCTTACGGGAAGCAAAGGCATGTCTTTGTATGTAACCCTTGAACAGGATAAAATGTATAAACGCTGGATAATCCCATCTGCCGGAAATGCCACTTCGTTCGAAGTGCCGATTCTACCTGAATTTGCCCCGGGGGTTTATGTAAAAGCCTGTTATGTGTCAAAAGGCAATTTCTGCAGCGGTCAGGCTTTTATTGATGTGCCCGTTAAGGATAAGTTCATAAATCTTAAAATCTCATCGGACAAACAGGTTTACACACCCGGAGATACTGCTTTTTATGAAATAACTGCAGGAGATACCGACGGAAAACCGGTTCAGGCGGAAGTCTCCCTTGGGGTTGTTGATGACGCCATATATGCGATTATGCCCGAATCAGCGGAAAATATCAGATCCTTTTTCTATGGCAGAAGACCCAATCTCATATCCACAAACTTTTCCACTCCAAAGGAATACCCCGGTGGTTCTTATCAGAAAGTTCCTGAGAAAAAAACAAAAACCCCGGATGTTACACCAAGAAAGAAATTTAAGGATACTACTTTCTGGAATCCTGTGATAATGACCGATGAAAAGGGATATGCAAAAATTCCCGTGGAACTTGCGGAAAATCTGACACGCTGGAGAGCAACCGCAAGAGCGTTCAGCGATGATGTCAAAGTAGGACAGGCTATTCACAAAATCACTGCCCGCAAAGATTTGACGGTCCGCCTTGCCTCTCCGAGGTTTTTCAGATATAAAGACCATATTACCGTCTCTTCCATTGTCAGCAACGATAGTAAATCGGAACAGCAGGTAACGGTGGCTTTCTCCGTTAAAGGCGCAGTTGTGGAAGGCTCAGGGTCCGTTTCTCCCGATGGAACCTGTCAGGAAACCTTAACAATGAAAGCCGGCGGGGAGAGGGTCTTTAATTACAGGCTTAATCTGAATAAATGGAATCCGGATGCTTCCATAACCATAAAAGCCACAGCCTATGCAGGGGAAAATCTTGCAGACGGCGTGCTTCAGACATACCCCCTTCTCCCTTACGGACAGGTATCCGTGGAGAATAAAACTGCTGCTGTTACGGATAGTTTCAGCCGGAATCTGAACATCCCGGAGGATATAATCCCCGGAACAGCTAAACTTCAGCTTTCCTTTGCTCCTTCTCTGGGGTCCAATATTATGGGAACTCTTGATTATCTCGCCCAATATCCCTATGGGTGCGTCGAGCAGACAATGTCCCGCTTCCTTCCCCTTTGCATAATGAAAGAAAGTATGCAGAACCTCGGCATTGAATCAGCTAAAATTGAAAAGCAGCTTCCTCCTATGGTTAAACTCGGTTTCGCCAAACTATACGGATACCAGCATCCTGATGGCGGCTGGGGATGGTGGAAGGATGACGATACCCATCCATTCCTGACAGCCTATGTTCTCTATGGTTTTTACATGGCTGAAAAAGCTGGGTATAAAGTGGAAAAAAATGTTATCGACAAAGGACTTAAATCTCTCGAAAAGCAGTTCGACTCGGAAAAGGATCCCAACACTAAAGCTTTCATGCTCTATTCCCTTTCGCTATACGGAAAAGCGGGAAACAAGCAGATCTCCTCGGTTTCTGAACAAAAAGGCAAGCTGAATAATTACGGTCTTGCTCTGCTTGCTCTGAGCTGTCTGGAAACCGGAGATAAAGCAAAAACTGCGGAAATAATGTCTATTCTTCAGAAAAACGCCCTGCGGGAAGGTTCGATGGTCCACTGGAAAGGTTCTGATGATTACGGCTGGATGTGTGATGAAACAGAAACCACCTGCTGGGTTCTTAGCGCATATCTGAAAAGCGGCTCTGATTCCGCAGATATTCACCGCATTATCGAATGGATAATCAGCCGGAAATCAGGAGACCACTGGGTTTGTACCAAAACCACAGGATATGTTGTGATGGCTCTTTCAGGCTATCTGAGAACAAGCGGCGAATTAGATGCGGATTTTGATACTGTGGTCAAGGTCAATGGCAAAATGGCAGGAAGCTGGCATTTTGATAAAAAATCCGTATTCGAACCGGCAAAAACTATTACCCTTTCCGATATTTCATCAGGAGAACTCCCTTCGTTAAAAACGGGAAATAATACCATCGAAATCGAAAAGAAAGGCGAAGGCAGGCTTTATTATACGGAAAATCTTCTCTGTTACAGGGATAAAGAGCCGGAAGCTGAAGGCAGCAGGCATTTTGCCATTGAAAAATACTACTGGGTAAAAGATGGTGAAAAATATAAAATCCTTGACAGGCCTGTAAAAACCGGCGAGGAAGTTCTTGTGGAGCTGAAAATCACTCCTGACAGGAGCTACGAATATATAATGGTGGAAGATCCCCTTCCTTCGGGTTTTGAGGTAAAAGATATAAATAAAATACAGGGATACTACTATACAAATGCAGAAGCAAGGGATAACAGGATGGTGTATTTCCAGACATATATGTGGTCCCGTTCCCGGATAGTTTACAGCTATATAATGAGGGCTGAAAGACCCGGAAACCTTAATGTAATGCCCGCAACGGTAGAGCTGATGTACAAACCTGAAATCCGGGGTGGGGGATTGCCGATGAAAATCAATGTTGAAGAGGAACAAAAGTGAATATCGTAATAAGAAAAGGAAAACTGAAAGACGCACCTTTCGTTAGAAAACTCGCTGTGGAATCGGTGGTTTACGGAATTCCGTCCACAAGAAAAATTCCCCACGAAATGGTAAGGGAACTGACGGCAAAATCCCTTTCAACCCTTGAGGTCGATATGTACAGGCCCGATTTTGCGCTGATTGTTGCTGAAGATACTGATATAAAAAGACCGGTAGGTTATCTGATGCTGGATCTCAATCAGGTGGAAGGTTCCACAGGTGAAAAACAGAGCCTGATTCATGATTTGGCTGTGGAAAAGGCATACTGGGGCAAATTTGTTGTGGACAGGCTTATGGCTGAAGCTGAAAATATTACCAGAAGCAAAGGGTTGCCCTATATTGTGGGTGAGATTTCAGCCGACAACAAAAGACCTCTTATATACAGCACCACAAGGCTTGGCTACACAGTGGAAAGGCATCAGATAGTCAAGGTTCTCGAACCATGATTTGTTTCAAAAAAACCTTCCTGCTGTAAAGGAGTTTGAAGATATAAAGATAACCATGATTAAAGTACAGGATGGAGGCTCTATGAACAAAGACGAACTTATCGGCAGGATTGCTCAGAACAGTACGCTTACCAAATCACAGATCCGTCAGGTTGTAGAAGACACTTTTTCCTATATCGCAGAAGCCCTTGCAGAAGGCGATAAATTCAAAATGAGCGGTTTTGGAGCCTTTTCCGTGAGGAAAAGAGCAGCCCGTAAAGGCAGTAATCCCCGCACAGGCGAAAAGATCTTTATCGAGGAGAAGAATGCTCCCGTCTTTTCACCTGGCAAAAAACTTGTGGAAATGGTCAATACCCAAAAATCCTGATCTTACTGCCAGCCTGCTTAAATTAAGGGGTATTCATACCCTCATCTTTGTTTTTTTCATTTACTCCCTTTATCGCCAAAGCCCCCGCTCCAATGAACAGAGCCGCTGCCATAAGGGCAACCCTGTAGCCTGCTCCATGGCCGTAGGCAGCGTTAAGCAGATCAGAAGGATAACCGGCAATCAGCGGAGCAATAATCTGTGGAATAACAAATGCCAGATTCCAGAAAGCCATGTAACTTCCGCCTTTTCCCTCAGGGATATAATTGCAGGCAAAAGCCCAGTCGATAACGGAAAAAGCTCCGAAAGCCACTCCAAGAATAAAGCCTGAAATTGCAATTATCGTAAAATTTCCCATAAAGACAAAAACAAATGTCATAATAGCTGTAATTCCTGCTGTTATCAGGATCAGCATCTTTTTCGAATACCTGTCTGCGATAATGCCCGCAGGAATGGAAGCAAGAATTCCCGCTGCCGTTATGGTCATGATCAGAATTCCGGTATATGTTTCATATTCTTTGATTCTGAGACAGTCTTTGATGTAATACATCAGAAAACCCAATGCAATATAAAATCCAATATTCACAAGAAATCTTGAAATGAAAATCCATGTAAAATCCCGGTTGTCTTTGTATGAAAAAGGGGTTGAGCCGGTATCAGTGTTAATTACCGCCTCAGTTTTATCTTCCCTGACAAAATAAACAGTGTAAAGCATGAGAAGATTGAGCATAACCGCTATAAAAATCATAAGATCCTGAGGTCCCCCGGGCTTTGCAATTATAAAGCCTGCAAAGACGGGACCTGCAGCCTGTCCAACAAAAGAAAAAACTCCCATCCACGCAGATGCAGCTCCCTGCTGTTCTTTCTGAACCATGTCAGGAATAACGGCATAATAAGGAGCCGAGGCAATATTTGCGAAAATCTGGACCAGAATGATGCCTGTCAGCATAACCACAAAAGAATTGGAATAACCAAGTAAAAGCAGGGCAAATGTGTTGAGGATTATTCCGGCAAATATAAACGGAATCCGCTTACCCCATTTGGTTTTTGTGTTGTCGCTCCACCTTCCGGCTATTATCTGAACAACTCCGGCTATGACGGCGCCGACGGCTGCAAGAATGCTGTAATACATCCCTTTTTGCTCCGCCGGAACAAAATTGAGTGTGTGTCTCTGAAGAAAAATGCTAAGGATGGCTCCCCATTGAAAGGCAAGCCCAAACCAGAGCGCTGAAATCTTCAGGAAATCAACGGAATTAAATTTTTGCTTCATTCCGGTTAGTTTTGTATTTCTATGGAAATCCCTGCAGGTTCCTTATCATATTCAAGTTCTTCGGTGTCAGGTCCGTTTGATACCGAGTTCACTTTTTCCTCAATGGTTGCTTTCATCTTATCATCATTGCATCTTGAAAGATAACCTTTGTAATACTTCTTTGCAAGATCCGCATCACCCCAGAACTGATGAAGGTCTCCGAGGAAAATATATGCATCGAGATAATCCGGGTTCAGTGCGATTATTGTTTCAAATGATGTCAGAGATTCTTTCATCATTCTCTCTTTGAAATAGCATATTCCGAGGAGGAAATGAATCTCCGGGACATCTTTCTTCATCTTAACTGCTTGCTTGTATGAGTCTATTGCAGCGATATAATCCGTCTTCTGTCTGAAACAGTAACCTTTTCCCATAGCAGCTTTGTAACTGTGGCTGTTCATCAGGATGATTTCGTTGAATAACTGGATAGCCTGATTCCATTCTCTCTTCTGAATGAGAACTTCAGCTTTTTCCATCATCTTCTTTTCTTTCATGATCAGAATTTTCTTCTGATCATGCAGGTTCAGCCCGAAAAATACAAGGGAAGCTATGGAAAGAACGATGCAGGAAGCCAAATCGATGGTCTTATCAACATAAAGAAATATAAGAACTGCCGGAATGAGCAGCAATAAAAGAAAATATAAAACTTTGACAAGCCCCAGTCTTTTTAAAGCAGGCACTTGCTATCTCTCCCTGTATTAAATTTTTATCTGTCTGTTTGTCCGAAAACCCAAAAACAAATAAGGTTTAGTCGGTTTTGTTCGGAGTTTTCTGCTGATTAATGGTTTCTGTATATAGTTGATTATTACTTGATATTGGCTACCATCATTTAAATTATATTACAAAATGCCGAATTATTCAATCATACTAATGTCTAAAGTTTCCTTACGCCTGTTTGGGGAATACTTGTTTCAGCAATAATACGCCTGGTGATGAAAAAATATTTCAGACAGCATCTCAGTTTTGCAACATGATAAATCAGTTTTTTTCCAGAATCACAGCCTGAGAAAACATACTGCGGATTTCCTCTGAACCGGTCTGGAGGAGAATCTTACGGTTGTCTGCAGTCAGACATTTTGCAGCTATTTTCATGACAAGCTCAGGATTCGTATTTCTCATGCCGGTAAAGTAGTCTTCAAAGGAGAAAAGCCTGTTTTCCCTGACTAATGAATGCCCCAGAATCTTTGCCGCTTCAAGGCTGTCTTCCATTCTGAAAACAATTCCTGAAATATGTTTCATCACTGCAGTTCTGAATAGTTCTTCCGTGAGGCCTCCGTTTTTGATATTATCGATAACTTCCTCTATCTTAACAAGAGCTTTTTCAAGATTTTTTATATCCAGTGAAAGATTAAGCTTAAAAATTCCCTGCTTCCAGTAGAAATTTGTGCCTGTGGTGCATACATATGTGATGTTCTGCCGTTCCCGCAATTCCGCATTAAAAAGGCTTGTATAGCCTGAGCCGAGCAGTGAACCGAGCACGCGCCAGGCAAAAAGTTCTTCCTCGTTTTCCTTTTCAAATTTCCAGCCTACGGAAAGATGAACCTGAGTTTTATGATGTCCCGGCAGAATAAATATTTCATTTTCCGGATCATAGGGGGGATTAAGTTTCCATTCTGCCCGCTCCGGCTTTTTGCCGTTTTTAAAAGCTCTCAGAAATTTTTCTGTAAGCTCGCCCATCTTTGGTGTAACATTGCCTGCAGCAGAAATATGAATATTATCCAGATGGTAAGTTTCTGCCATATAGTTACTGATGGTTTTTGGCGTTATCTCAGCAATAAAGCTGTTTTCGCCCACCGGATGCCTTGAAATGGGATCCGGCTCAAGCAGCAGGCTTTCTATCAGATTGCTGCCCAGAGCCGTCGGATTATTCAGTTCCCGCTGCCTCTCCTGATAAATTATCTCCTTTTCCCTTGCAATAAACTCTTCCTTTAGCCCCGGATTGGCGATAAGCTCCTGCAGCACATAGAGGGCTTCTTCTTCGAAACCCGGAAGAATTTTTACCCAGAAAGCAGTCATATCTCTTGTTGAATAAGCTGAAATCCTGCCGCCCATACTTTCGAGCCTGTCGCTGATTTCATAAAGAGATGGAATATTCACCGTGCCCCGGAACAAAATATGCTCGACAAAATGGGAAATACCCCAGAGATTTTCAGGCTCATAAGCTACGCCGTCTTTAAACGAAACCATAATGGATGTAGTCGGCGAACCCGGATTATTCCATACTGCGGCAGGAACCCCGGAAACCCCGTCAATCAATGAAGCAGGTAATGTCCTGACCCAGTTAATGGTGTTATCAACTATTGGCATCGATATTTCGCTCCGCTCAAACATGGCAAAAACTCCTTAGGAGGTTGGAATATCGGATTATTCCCCAATGAACGATCATACCCTTTATTTGCTGCATGATTGAAGTGGTATGCGCATAAACTATATGTCCACACAATAACTCTTCTGATTCCCCCAATTCTCTTGTTTTTCAAGGAAGGAGGTTCGGAGGAAAACTCGCTTTTCCAAAAAAGCGTGGCTTCCTCTGAGGGTCTCAATTCCATCCTTTAACAAAACCATGCCGTTTTTCCCTAAGATTTAATATTCCTTAATATATTTGATTTGCTTTGGTCTAAGGGGTATAATGGAGAGAATGAAATATGAATTGCCGGAAGGAGGCATAGATATGAATAATAATCGTAAAAACAGCAATATGCAGTATTATCCCGTCCCTTGTCATTTCTATGTTTCCAAAACCATGGCCGTAGTTATGTCAGGAGATACAACGGTTAAGACCGTATTTTCACCTTCGGACAGGCAGCGTATCGTAATTCACACTTAAATTTTTTCTGTAATGAAACTTCAAAGCTGCTGTCCGTAAACGGAAGCAGCTTTTTTATTATCCGAAACGGGGAAGGAGGCATTATCATGACCCCGGCAGTAAAAGTAAATCAGGTGTGCAAAAGATTTGTAAACTGGCACAAAAAAGCGGTGAACGGCAATCCTCTCCACAGAGTCTTTTCCTTTCTCAGATGGGAAAAAAAGGATTTCTATGCGGTAAACAGGGTTAGCTTTGAAATAAAGGAAGGCGAGATATTCGGCATTCTGGGCGCCAACGGTTCAGGAAAATCAACCCTTATCAGGCTTATATCCACACTGCTCATTCCTGACGGTGGTTCCATCGAAATCTTCGGGCGGAACTCTATCTGTGAGGAGCTTGCAATAAGGAGGATGATCAACCGGGTGTCGGTGGAAGCTTCTTTCTTCAAGAAACTCTCAGCCTGGGAAAATCTCTCCTACGCTGCAAGACTTTATGGATACAGTCCCTCTGAAGTCAGAACAAAACTGATGGAAATATTCGAATTTCTCGAACTTTCCGAAGAAAAGCTGGCAGAACCCATTGAGAACTATTCCAGAGGTATGCAGCAGAAAGTGGCAATAGCACGGGCGCTTTTCACCACTCCATCCCTGCTTCTCCTTGATGAACCGACAACGGGCCTCGATCCTAAGTCCAAAAGACAGGTGCAGGCGCTTGTCAGAAGGATGAATCAGGAAAAGGGCATTACAGGCATTCTCACAACCCATGATATGGAAGAAGCTGAGCTTCTCTGCAACAGACTCGTCATAATGAAAGACGGCGTCATCATTGCGGAAGGCACTCCGGAACAGCTGAAAAAAGAAGCTGCAGCCGGGAATGGACACAGCAGCTCATCCATATCACTGGAGGAAGTGTTTCTCCAGCTTGCGGAAGAAGGTTGTGCAGCATAAAAACATGTTGAATTCGGGAAACTACTGATAAATAGTGTGTTTTCCCGGATTCAACCTTCCATACAACACACAAATTCCGCAGAAGGAGGCGGAAAACATGTCAGAATCACACAGAACAAACTCATTGAAATATGAACTCAAAGCTCTTGTAGCTTTTCTCGAAAGGGCGGTCAACCTTTTCAAAAGGTATATCGGCTGGGAAGTTGTTGCCCTTACCTATGCCAATATTAATGTGATTACCATAGGCCTCATCGGAGTTGCCGCCGGTGACCCCCAGAGAGCGCTTTATCTGACCATCGGCGCTATTCTCTGGGGATACCTCTCCATCACCTTTCAGGATATGGCTGAAACCATTTCCTGGGAAAGATGGGAAGGCACTATCGAATATACACTGATGGCGCCGATAAGCAGAGTAACCCATCTTGCGGGAAGCTGCTTTTCAACGGTTATGTATGGTCTGGTGAGAACAGGCATTATTCTGCTTGTGGTATCCCAGTTTCTGAATATTAACCTGAGTAAAGCGAATTTTCTGTCCGCTGCTGTTATTCTCGCCATATCAAGCCTGCCGTTTCTGGGATTGGGACTTGTTGCAGCAGTGTTGCCGCTGCTTTCGCCGGAAAAAGGCACTCAGGCGACTCACATTTTTCAGGCTCTTCTGATGCTGGTGTCAGGGGTTTATTATGAAGTAACGGTTCTGCCGGCATGGGTGCAGTCTTTTTCCGTACTTTCACCGGCAACTTATACCCTGAAAGCAATGCGGCTTTCCCTGCTGGAGGGTGCAGGACTTTATGAACTGAGGGGATATATTACGATTCTTCTCGTTCTGGGATTAATTTTTCTCCCCCTCGGTTATATGGGATTCAGGCTTGGCGAAAACTACGCCCGCAGAACGGGTAAACTGAGCAGAAGCGGTTAATTTTAACAATATTGCAAATATCATGTAAGCATTTTGTAAAAAAGGCTGAACAAAAAAATGAGAGGATAACTTCCCCTAAAGAAGAAACATACTTTCAACAGGAAGTATGTTTCTTTATTTTAAAAAACAGGAGGGTATTCAATGAAAAAACACATCGCTATTATTGCTTTGCTGGCGATTGCTGCCTTCGGCTTTTTCTTCGCAGGCTGCGGCAACAGTGAAACCACCAGCAACAGCAGCGACGTCAAACAGACAGTGGCTATGCTTATGACGGCATACACCGATTCAACACCTGACACAGATGCCAATTATTTCGTTCAGGCTTACGGCGCTTGCAATACAGACATCAGTGATATCGGAAAGGTTGCTCTTAAAGATACAAACGGAACAACCCACGACCTCAGCAAAATGACCGGTTACATTATTGGATCCAACTATTTTGTCGGCACATCAAACGAAGATCTCGGCGAAATCAGAGATCCCCTTTCAGAAACTGCTCAGAGACAGTATTTCTCAGAAGCAATGGACCTTTCGGAGCCTCTCAACGGAACATACAAAGCAGTAATGGGTGACAAGAGCAAAGAGTTCACTTTCAATCTCGAAAACTATATGACTCCTCTTAAAGCCAGCGACATTATCTTTGGCTCAGGTTCATACAATCTCAGCATAAATGGCGACACAGTAACCCTTTACAACCAGAACACCAGCAACAGAAAATATCTGTGCGTAATCTACAACAAAAAAACCGATTCAAACACCTATGACAGAATCTGGGCTTCTTCAGATATAAGAAACCTTGATTGGGTGGATGTTTCATCAACAGCGGATTTCATTGCCAACGATCTTACAGCACCTGAAAACGGAACCGTCCGTTTCATAATTCCCGCAGGCGTTCTCACCGCTGACACTTCATCAACCACAGTAGTGGTCATTGCTTTCAACACCGCCTACCTCGATGCCGATACAAGCGGAGAGATCAGAACAATGGTGGATGCAAGAGCAAATATGAGAATTTCAGCCACAGTAAGATAACCTGAATTTCACATCAGGGAAGGGTTGTCCGGAAAGTCCGGTGAAATCAGAATTCTGTAAAAGTGTAAAGGATCTGAACACCGGTATGTATAAAAATATTTAACACTGTTAAAAAATTTAACAGTAACTTTCCGAACATATCCTTCCTTTTATTTTCGGGGATCTGAAAGGATTAAACTAATATGACTTCAGTTTACTGTATTTTTATCATATTGCTTCAGTCAGTGATTTTCTTCTGGCTGCTTGAACTTCCGCTGTCATTGTGGAATGTTCATCCTGTAGTAGCTGCAGCAGGTGCACTGCTGTTTCTGATTGCCCAGTTCAAATTATCCCATCCGGTTTATAAGCTGTTCTTTCAGGTTAAACTTGAGGAAGAATCCGAAGAAGATTTACAGGCACGCAAAAATAAAGAAAACGATATCGGTTCATTTATAAATATTAACGGCGTGAAATGCGATACTATACTGTTTCGTGAATCTCATCCCCTTATTTTGTCCTTTGGGTCTCTTGGGGGAGAAAAAACAATGGTGGTTTCCACCGGACTCGTTGAAACACTGAATGAAAAAGAACTGGAAGTGCTGATGCTCCGGGAAATCTATCTGATGAAAAGAAAGGATCTCGGATTTTTTTCCGCTGCAGCTTTTCTGCCTTTTGTAATTCTTGCTGCCTCATTCTGGATGACCGATGCTGCAAAGGAATCGAGAATAAAAAAGGGAGCTGGAACTTCATTCCTCGCCGGAGGCATTCTTTTTCATGTGTACAGGGCAGCAGCTTTTCTGTTAATGCCTCTGTCAAAAAAACGCCATCGTGATGCGGATATGTCTGTTTTAACCGGAAAATTTGCTGATATTGAAACAGGAGGGATAATCGAAAAAATCGGAAGAGCATTCTGCCTGCCCGTAAAAAGCGGTCCTCCTTTCCGCAAGAAAATCTATATGGCTATGCATCCCCTTATGCCCTTCGATCCTTTGAGTATGCAGGATCTTCTTGTATGGAAAAACTGGCTTGATATTGATGTTTCTCTGTCGGAAATTGATAAAAATCTGATGGAAAGCAATGCTTTTTACCGCAGGGAAAATATGTTTTCTTCACATGATTCCCTGAGCAGAAGATTCAATAAACCGGAATCCCGGGGCAGTAAGAAAAATAAGGAAATCAAACTCCCCTTTGATACCGACAACCTAAAATACGAGATGTTTCTCGGATACCTTCCGGCGTTTTTCTTTGCAGAAGGCGTAATTATTACCCTCTGTCTGTCAGGTTTATTCGGCATCCCCCTGATTTTCCTCGGTTCAATGATTCTTATCAGGTTGACAGGTGAAATCTTCAAAATAAAAAAATCCGGCGATGCATGGTTTGATATGGGGAGAGTTACAGCAAATGGTAAGGTGGAAGCTCAGTTTATTGAAAACATCATAGAAGCTCCCTGGTTCTTTCTGAACAACGGCAAGACCCAAATCCCCCTTGTTTTAAGACAGATACTGAGAAACGACGACTCCCTGCTTGACTTCGCCACAGATGAAGTTGAAGTTGAAGGCGTGTTTAAAACAAGAAACATCCCTTATATCGATATTTCAAAGATTACTAAACAAACAGGCAAAAACAGAACAGCAGCAGGCGGATACTACGGAATGATGTTTATGATAGCTCTGTGCCTGATCTTCGCAGGGGTTCTGATGATTGCTATTGAGGTTGTGGCGGTAAGGTAGGGGGATTCTTTTAGCTGTCAGAGTTATCTGCAATGCATGTGAATTAAGGCATGGATTTTTCTTGTCGATCACGAGTATTGGGGCGGTTTGCCCAGTTCCCGGAGAAAACTTTTTTGAAAAAAGTTTCCTCGCGCCCACCCTGCAGGCGGGCACCCGTCATCCCAAAACTTTTGAATTGGGGGACCGACCTGGGACAGTGGGGATTTGGGACCCTCAGAG
This sequence comes from Bacillota bacterium, assembly GCA_021287065.1. GTDB lineage: Bacteria > Vulcanimicrobiota > JAJTBE01 > JAJTBE01 > JAJTBE01 > JAJTBE01. The sequence goes on along the minus strand of JAJTBE010000076.1, from coordinate 21,265 downwards.
GGAACCACGCTTTTTTGGAAAAGCGGGGTTTCCCACCGAACCTCCTTCCTTGAAAAACAAGAGTATCGGATTGGGGATTTGAGCGGTTTTTACTAAATCAGTGGCATTGGAGTTATCTGGTCGTAATTGAATAATTTCTCCAATATTATTTTTTAGAAACAAAGCATAAAAGACTAATTATAAATTTAAAGGGTTTTTTCACCGGTTCCAACATTGATCTTCTCAATAATCCTTATAATAATCATATTCCGGAGGAATCAATGTTGCGGAAAAATTTAACAGCAATAATATTTCTATTTTTATTTTCGGTTCTTGCTATGTATCCCATTTCAGTTTTTGCTTCGGATTCCGACACAATAGATGCGGACAAACCCGGCAGAATTGAAATCAAACTGAAGGGGTTTTCTCAGAAAGATCTGTCTGTTACCCATCATCAGATAAAACTCGGAAATGAGATAATCCGGTTTAAGGCTACGGCCGGTTATATGCCTGTTCAGGATGATAAGGAAAAGACAATAGCCAAAATTTTCTTTATTGCATACGAAAAAGAAGATGTAGCTGACAAGAGTCAGAGACCTGTTACTTTTGCCTTTAACGGCGGTCCCGGTTCTTCATCAGTCTGGCTCCACTTTGGCGCTCTCGGGCCGAAAAGAGCGAAACTTACTGATAAGGGCGAATTGCCTCCGCCTCCTTATAAATTTGTTGACAACGAATACACATGGCTTGAATTCACCGATTTGGTGTTTATTGATCCTGTTGACACCGGATATAGCCGGGCTGCAGATAAAAAGGATCTCAGAAAGTTTATGGGTGTAAGGGAAGATATCGAATCTGTCGGAGATTTTATTCGTCTTTATATCACCATAAACAAAAGATGGGGCTCACCGAAATATGTTGCAGGTGAAAGTTACGGAGCCATCAGAGCTGCGGGTTTGTCGGCATATTTGCAGAACAATCTCGGAATGCACTTAAATGGAGTCATTATGATTTCGCAGGCTCTTAACTATCAGGCTTTCTGCGAAACTGATTCCAATGATCTTCCGTATATTCTCTATCTGCCTTCATATACTACAAGCGCCTGGTATCACAAAAAGCTTCCGGCTAAGTATCAGTCGGATTTGAAAGCAACCCTGAAAGAAGTTGAGAGCTGGGCGGTTAACCAGTATATGCCGGCGCTTATAAAAGGCTCCTCCATTACTCCGCAGGAGAGGGATGAGATGGTGGAAAAACTTGCATCATACACAGGTCTTTCCAAAGAGTTTATTATCAATAGCAATTACAGGGTCAAACCTTATCGGTTCAGAAAAGAACTGCTCAAAAATGATAGACGTTCACTGGGATACTATGACGGCAGACTTCTCGGAGTTGATCAGGTTCCTGAAGATATGCCCTGGCCTATGAATGATCCCACATTTTTTCTCGGCGGCCCTTTCTCAGCGGCTGTAAATGACTATATCCGTGAAGGTCTGAATTATGTGAATGATCTTCCGTATAATGTATTTTCAGAAAATACAGGAGACTGGAATTATAAATCTGCTGTGGAAGCCGGTTTTGGTTTTCTGGATCAGTCCCAGAATCTTGCTAATTCCATGAACCGTAATAAATATCTCAAATTGTTTGTAGCCTGCGGTTATTACGATCTCTGCACACCTTATTTTTCATCTATTTATTCCGTAAACAGGCTTGAGCTTGATCCGAGCCGCAGAAAGAATATCAGATTCGGATTTTATGACGGTGGTCATATGTTCTATACCAATATCAATGCGCTGAAAAAATTCAGGCAGGATATTGGCGAATTTTACAAACAGAAATAACATCGAAAGGAAAATAAACCATGAAAGTCTTAATTCTTGGTTCCGGTATGATGGGCCGAGCTGCTGCATTTTTTCTGGCAGGGAAGCAGGATGTTGAGTCAGTAGTTCTTGCTGACAAAAATATTGATTTTGCTTCACAGATGGCGCAGCAGTATGGTGGTGGAAAAACGGTTCCTGTTGAATTTGATGCATCAGATATCAACAGAGTAAAAGAATTGATGCTTGGTTGTGATGTGGCAATCGGGGCAACTTCATATGATCATAATCCGGTTTATACAAGGGCTGCCATAGAGTCAGGATGCAGCCTGGTGGATTTGGGTGGAAACCATGATGTTGTTGACAGTCAGTTTGCATTGTCAGAAGATGCAAAAAAAGCGGGAATCACAATTGTGCCCGACTGCGGGCTTGCTCCGGGGCTGGTCAGCATTCTTTCCGCAAGAGCCTTAAATCAACTTGATAAGACTGATTCCATAAAAATAAGGGTAGGCGGTATTCCGGTTAATCCTTTACCTCCGCTTAATTACAGTCTTGTTTTCAGTGTAAAGGGGCTGATTAACGAGTATATTGAAAAAGCAAGAATAATCTCCGGTCATGAGGTTATAGAAACCGACAGTATGCAGGGGCTTGAGGAAATTGAGTTCGAACTGCCCTTTGGCAAAATGGAGGCTTTCTTCACTTCTGGAGGCATTTCAACACTCACCGATACTTTCAGGGAGAAGGTTGGGTATCTTGATTATAAGACAATCAGATATCCGGGTCATTGCAGCTATATTAAATTCCTGATGGATATCGGACTGACGGGTATGGAAGAAATGGATGTCAGGGGATGCAAAATCACACCGAGAGAAGTTCTTGAGAAAACCCTTGAAAAGAATCTTCCCCCTGATTCCGGCGATGTTATACTTCTCCGGGTAACCGCAGAAGGGGAAAAGGATGGAGTCAGAAAAACAATCGTTCAGGAGCATATTGATTATTTCGACAGGGAGAATAAGCTTACGGCAATGATGAGAATGACCGCATTCCCTGCTGCTGCAGTGGCGCTTCTCATTGGCAGAAATATAATCAATACAAAGGGAACACTCTATCAGGAGTATTCGATTCCCTTTGAACCGCTTTTTGACGAACTGGCAAAATCAGGAATAAGTATCCGGCAGGTTTAATATGGCGGAAAAGGTCAGCCCTGAAAGTCTTGCGGAAAAAGTGAGGGAATATTCATTTCCCCGCTGTGCAGGCAGTGAAGGCGATAAAAAAATAAGAGACGGCATTGTAAAAGAATGGAGCAGTCTGAAAGAACAGAATCCGGGAACGGATTGTGAAATAAAGCAGATGGAGTTTTCCTACGCAGAGGATACTCCGAGAGTGCTTAAAGGCATTTTTGTTGCATTTTTCACATTTTCAGTAGTGCTTGACACTTATTTTCTGTTTTTTGTAGAGCAGAAGCCTTACTGTTATTTGCCGGTTTTGTTTGGTGTGTTGATTTTAACCGGAGTTCTGAGCGGAACCCGCTGGAATCGCTGGATCGATCGATTTTATGCAAGACGGAGTTCCAATGAAATTAATTCAGCTAATGTGGAAGCTGTGATAAAACCGTCAGGAAAGAGTGCTGAAAAAACCATAATTTTTATGGCTCACCACGATTCAAAATCTCAGGCAATCGGTTTTCTCACACGATTTTATGCCGCAGGTCTGATTTTTTCATTGACTCTGCTTGTGTCAGTGTATTCGATTGTTTACGCCGGTTATATAGGGCAGGCGATGCTGAACTGGAATGCCAATATACAGATTTGGGTTCTGCGTGTTAACATTCTGGTTGTAATCGCGGCACTTTTATTAAATGTGCTTTCTGCTGTTTTTTATTATGTAAGGTCCGGCAATTTTTCGCCGGGAGCTGTTGACAACGCTTCAGGATTAGCTGTTTTAAACGCCCTGTTTGAAAAATATGTCCAGTCTCCGCCGGAGGGTCTGAATCTTCGCTTTGTCGCCACAGGAGCCGAGGAAGAGGGGCTTATCGGAGTTGTTAAATACATCAATGAGACTGAAAAGGAACTTGATAAAAAAAATACTGTATTTGTCAATCTTGACAGTGTTGGTGGTACCGGAGCGGTTCTGGCTGTTGACAGATACGGAATCCCGCAAATCAGAACAGCTTCTGAGTTAACGGGAGATTTGAAAAAAGCTGCAAAGAGTGTCAATATAGTGTTCAGAAGTATGTATTCTCCAGCGGGGGCAGGGTATGATTCCCTGCCCGTATCCCACAGGGGATATGAAGCAGTAACTCTGACAAATTGCAAATTTGACAAAACTTTGCATGACATTCATTCGAAGAATGATAAACCCGAAAACATCAGTGCTGATGGGCTTTTTAGAGTTTATCAGCTTTGCACGGCTCTTGTTGGTTCAAAATGCAATCAATAAAATAATTCATCATGTCTTGACATGACGGAAAGTGTATGGTTATAATAATTCTCGATAAAGAGCGTTTGAACAAAAGAGCTTTTGCATAACATAATATCCTAAACTGGAAGAAGAGGAAAAAGATGAAAAGGACCTATCAACCCAAGAAAAGGATTCGTAAGAGAGAGCACGGATTTCTCAAAAGAATGAGCACCTCGTCCGGACGGAATGTTGTAAGACGCAGAAGGACAAAGGGCAGGAAGAGATTAACAGCATAGGGTACAAGTCGGGCAAGTTGAAGTCCGGACGGGATTTTGAAGATGTCTTTGCCAGAGGCAGAAAGATAGTTACATCCAGATTAGCTTTATACCTGCTTCCTGTTGGAGAAAATCTAATAAAGACAGGAATTTGCGTAGGTAAATCCCTGGCAAACGCCGTTAAAAGGAATCGGCTCAAACGGCAGATACGGGAGGTTGTCAGGCTGACAGACTTCCGGCGGGACGGCTTTTATCTGATACTTGTTGCAAGAAAAAGTCTGCTTGGAAAAAACTTTGATTTGATCAGAGAAAGTATTCATCAGATTCTAAAAGAAGCCAGCCTGGTATGAAACACGTATTAATATTTTTTATTAAGATCTACCAGTTTTTTTCCCGCCTCACTCCGCCGGTTTGCAGGTTTACTCCCACTTGTTCCGAGTACACTAAACAGGCAATAATGAAATACGGATGTTTCAAGGGTGTTTACCTTGGAATAAAGCGTATTTTGAGATGCCACCCATTTAGTAAGGGTGGATACGACCCCCTTGAATAGCCTCAAGGACCCAACAGGAGGACGATTTGATAGACTCTCTTGGCCAGGTGCTAATAGATTTCCTGGACAAAATTCATGGATTTACCGGTAGTTATGGTTGGGCAATCATTGTCTTTTCTGCAGTCATTAAGGCTGTTCTATACTATCCCACTCACGCCCAGTATAAGTCAATGAAGGAAATGCAGAAGATTCAGCCTGAGCTGAAACTTCTGCAGGAGAAATACAAAGACAATCCCCAGAAGATGCAGACAGAGCAGATGGAGCTCTTTAAAAAACACAATGTCAATCCTCTGGGCGGGTGTCTTCCGATTCTCATTCAGATGCCTATACTCTGGGCTATTTTTGTAGCCATTAAGAAAATGGCAGCGAACGGCAGTTTTAACAGCGAAACTTTCCTCTGGATCGGCGGACCGTTATCAAAGATTTATCCTCAGTGGTTTGCCGGAAGCCTTGCTGAAAGAGACATACCCCTCTTATTGTTATATGGTTTCAGCATGTATTTGTCTCAAAAGCTAACCGTTACCGATGTGTCGGCTGAAGGTACTCAGCAGATTATGAGTGTAGCGATGCCGGTGGTGTTCACCTTTATCCTTAACGGATTTCCATCCGCACTCATCCTTTATTGGTTAATGTTCAACATTTTCAGTATCATTCAACAATATTTTGTTATGAAAAACAATGATCAGAAGCCCGCTGCGCCTGAATCGCAGGATAAGTCTAAAGATAATGCCGATGGCGAAATTTATGTTGTGGAAACCGACGAATCTGATTCTGATGCATCCAGGCCTGAAAGGGCGCGTTCCCGTTCGAGGAAGAAAAAAGGAGGCAATTGATAAAACATGAGAGAAGTTGTGGGCAGCGGCCGCACCGTAGAAGACGCTAAAAGAGAAGCGTTAAGAGAACTTGGCGTCGATTCCGAAAATAATGTGGAATTCGAGATAATTGATGAAGGCTCCCGGGGAGTATTTGGCTGGGGAACAAAGTTTGCCAGAGTAAAAGCTAAGCTTGCCGGTGATGTCGAAGTCGAAAGACCAGCTGAAAGACCATCACCCAGGGCAGATGTTGGTGGTGATAATGACCAGCAGCCCGTCCGCAGGGAAGAAAATGGACGGCGCAGAGATTACAGTTCCCCGAGAAGGGATACTGACAGAAGAGACTCCGATAGAAGAGATACCGATAGAAGAGATTCTAACAGAGGAGATTACAGAGATTACTCCGGAAGAAGAAGAGAATCGGACAGAGGACCCCAGGACAGAATGCAGGACAGAAACGGCAGACGGGACTCTGACAGATATGGTTCACAGGATCACACAAGAAGAAGAGATGACAGATATTCTCAGGATCAGCCCAGAAGAAGAGATGATCGTTATTCTCAGGATTCTTCAAGAAGACATGATGACAGGCGCGATGACCGCCGTGATGACAGACGGGACGACAGAGGATCCGATCGCCGCGACGACAGAAGAGACGACCGTTACTCACAGGAACAGCCCAGTCGCTATTCACAGGATCAGCCTACCCGTTATTCGCAGGATCAACCCAGCCGTTATTCTCAGGACCAGCCCAGAAGAAGAGATGACCGTTATTCTCAGGATTCTTCAAGAAGAAGAGAAGCTCCCGCACCCAGAAGAAGAGAATATGACAGAGAAGCACCCAGACGCCGCGAGCAGGATCAGGTTATGCCTCCGGAGCCGCCGCCGGTTCGCCGTGAACAGGACAATGTCATTCCTCCTGAGCCTCCGAAGAAGAGAGAAGTTGAAAAGATCGAAATGGGTGAAATGCCCAGACTCAAGAGAGATTCCTATTTCCTCGAACCTCTCGGAGCTCCGCCGATCATCGTAAGGGAAGAGATAATCCCTGATGATGAGGAAGATTTCGGACAGGAAATCCAGCCCGTTGTCAAAAAGGAAGCTCCCGTGGAACGGAAAACAAGAAGAACCACTAAAAAGGAAGCTCCTCCGGTAGTTGCAGAGCCTGCACCTGTGGAAGAGGAAGAAGATGATTACGATTTCGAATCAGAAGTTGATGAAGAAGTCGAAGATCGTCAGGAAGTGGAAACAGAAGTTGAACCCGATGAGGATTCACCTTTTGCTCCCAGAAATGTTGTCAAACAGGTTCTTGGAATGATGGGCCTTGAAGTGGAAGTTGATAAAACCAGAGTAGGTGGAAACGATGTTTACACCATTCAGGGCAACGACCTCGGAATGCTTATCGGAAAACATGGTCAGACCCTCGAGGCACTGCAGTTCCTCGTAAATCTGATTGTGCTTCGCAACACCAACACCAAGAAGAAAATCACCCTTGATGTGGAAAACTACAGATCAAGAAGAGAGAAGAGCCTCAGGGATCTGGCAAAGAGACTTGCTGACAAGGCAAGAAAAGAGAGAAGAAATATTTCTCTCGAGCCAATGCTCCCTTCAGAGAGACGCATTATCCATCTTGCTCTCCAGAAGAATCCTTATGTTTCCACCTATTCACAGGGTGAGGAACCTATGAGAAAAGTAATAATTTCTCCCAGAAAACCTGGCAGAAGTTAGTTTTATAAACAAAGGAGCCGTCCTGAAGGTTTGTTTGTAGGGAAGGGAGCCGGTTACGGCTTGAAGAATCTTACAAATCGGACTTTTTGGACGGCTCCTTTTAATTTTGCAAGATAATTTGTGATTATATGGAATAATGATTCTGTAATTCAATGATACAGGGTCCGGGTTTTAAATTCTGTCTGAAAAAGAATGACTATCATAGTTGGACTGGTATAATTTTCAGACACCTTTTCAACCGGATAAAGAATCAGGGGGGATACAATGCGTTGCTTTTTTTGCGGTAAAGAAATGGAGCAGGGTGAGGATTATTGTCAGGGTTGCGGGGCAGAGCTGAAATTAGGCAGTGGTAATGATATAATTGTTGCACCTGTTGACCTTGCCGGTGATATTTACGGTAAAGATTCTGCAGAGACGCCGATTGTTAAAACAGAGCCTGTCTCATCTGCTTCTGTAAATGATCCGGGTGTCCTGTATGGCAAAATGCCTGAAACAGGCTCTGACAATGCAAAATACCTGCAGGGTTGGAGCTGGGGCGGCTTTGTGTTTTCCTGGCTATGGGCTTTCTGCAACGGCCTCAGCTTCTGGGGAATTTTAACCCTGCTGCTGTCGCCTTTGTGTCTGAGTGTTATTCCCGCCCTCGTTTTAGGTGCAAAAGGCAGGGAATTAGCCTGGAAAACAGGAAGAACGGTTTCTTTGGAAAAATTCAGGGATATTCAGAAAAAATGGGATGCAGCGGCGTTAATTTTTCTGTTTTTTATAATCGGGATTGTCCTGATTGCTGTTCTTGCAGAAGTGCTGGGAGCAAACAGGGGGTAAACCGAATCTGTTTTTACTGAAATGATACAGGGTTTTAATTGTAATATGAAAGGATGATTTATCATAGCTCTCTCAGGAATGGACATATTCAAACTTATGCCGAAGACAAACTGCAAAGATTGCGGTTCTCCTTCGTGTCTTGCATTTGCAATGAAAGTGGCGGCAAAAAAGGCTGAATTCACCGAGTGCCCCCACTTGTCGGAAGAATCATCAAACAAGCTGAACGAGCTGATGGAGCCGCCAATCCGGAAGGTTGTGGTTCAGAAAGCCGGGAGACAGGTTGTGCTTGGGGATGAAAAGGTACTTTTCAGACATGATGAATCATTCTACAACCCAACAGCTATTGTCATCAGGATGCCTGATTTAGCTGAAGGGGAAGAGATAAAACTCTGGCTTTCGAAGCTTGGGGAAATTGTTTTCGAAAGGGCAGGGCAGAAGCTCCAGCCTGATATGGCGGCTTTTGAGGAAAATATCGGAATGTCGGTGGAAGAAAACAGCCTGATTATCGATTTGATAAAGAAACATTCTCCTGTGCCTATAGTTCTGAGGATCAAAAGAAAAGAAACAGCGGAAAAAGCTGTCGCTTCCGATATTGATGGAGTTATCATTTATCCTGATTTTGAAGAGGCAGCGGATTTTCTTTCATCATGTGATAATAAAACTGTAGTTGCAGTAGCCTGCAAAAATATTGATCATGTAAAAAATACCGGTAAGCTTTTTTCTGACCTGAAAATGAAAAATGGAATTTTTGTGCTGACTGCTGACAGTCTTGCTGAAAAGCTGGATATTCTCACTACTGTTCGCAGAGAGGCTCTTCTTTCAGGAGAGAGGCTTTTTGCAAGCCCAGTAATGCTCTGGAATGAAGATCCTGAATCCGAGGCAGCTGAAGCAAGTCTTGGTATTCTGAAATATGGATCTGTAATAGTGATCAATAGTGAAAAACCTGAGGTTCTGCTTTCTTACCTGACCCTCAGACAGAATATTTTTACGGATCCGAGAAGACCCATTCAGGTGGAAGCAAAGCTCTACAAGGTGGGGGATGCATCGGATGATTCGCCTGTATTGGTTACTACAAACTTCTCGCTGACATATTTCACAGTAATGCAGGAAATTGAAGCTTCACGGATTCCAGCATGGCTTCTCATTGTTGATACCGATGGAACTTCCGTGCTTACAGCATGGTCGGCGGACAGATTTAACGCAGCGAAAATATTGAAATTCCTCGATGATAACAAAATCAGGGAAATAGTAAACCACAGGAACCTGATTATTCCCGGTTATGTTTCAACACTTAAGGAAGATATTGAAGAAATTTCGGACTGGAATGTAATCCCCGGACCAAGAGAAGCTGTGGGAATACCCCAGTTCCTCAGAAATTATAATAAAGCATCGGTAAAGTGAGTATAACAGATGGAGAGATTCAGAAAACACAAGGTGGTTTTTCTTCCGGCTAATCAGGAGATTATGCTTGAAGAAGGGGAAAGTCTTCTTACTGCGGCAAGAGAACTGGGGATTTCCCTTGCCTCAGACTGCAACGGAGCAGGCATTTGTGCCAAATGCAAACTCAGGCTGGTGGAAGGGAAGATTCATTCTAAGGAAACTTTTATACTTTCTGAAGAAGAAACCAATCAGGGAGTTATTCTTGCCTGCGCTTCATATCCTATGAGCAATTTGGTGGTAGAAGTGCCTGAAGACCCTATGCTTGCCCATATAGCAGGCTCAGGAGACAGGTACCGCCACCTGCAGGAAGTAAAAATTCCCTGGGAGCATGAACCACTTGTGGAAAAACTCTATCTTGAAATGGATTCTCCTGATGAAGCTGACGGTATCAGCGATCTCGATCGTCTGCTTCTTCATCTTAGAAGAAAAACAGGAATTGTGAATTTCGACATTCCTTTTGATCTTCTGCGCAAACTTCCGGGAATTCTTCGAGCTTCCAACTGGAAAGTTACTGTTACTTTCGGAAGAGCATTCAGCCCTCCCCGGATCTTCAACATCGAAACCGGAAACAGGGAATCAAACAATTACGGCGTTGCCATAGATATTGGAACAACAAATATTGAGGGTATTGTTATCAATATGAAGACAGGGAAAATACTCCACTATACTTCATATCAGAACCCTCAGACAAAATATGGCGAAGATATCACAGCTAGACTGAATTTTGCCGCAGATAAAAAGGGGCTGCTTATTTTAAGCGACATTCTTGTGGACAGAATCAACGAAATTCTCATGGAGCTTATCTTTGAAAGCAGAATAGAGCGGGATGAAGTTAACTCGGTGGTTATTTCAGGAAATACAGTGATGATGCATTTTCTGCTTGGGCTTGAAACTGATAATATCAGAAAAGACCCCTGTATTCCCGTAGCATTGAAATTTCCATCCCTGCGAGCAAGCGATCTTTATCTTTATACAAATCCTGAAGCTCTTGTTTATTTTGCCCCATGTTGCGGAAGTTTTGTCGGCGGGGATCTGATTTTTGCCCTTGTTGCATCGGGTATGCCGGAAAAGGACTTTGTTCTTGCTGATTTGGGGACAAACGGAGAAGTTGCAGCAGTTATAGACGGCACAATTATGTGCGCCGCAACTTCAGCAGGTCCGGCTTTTGAAGGCGGTGGGATGAAATGCGGCAGCAGAGCGGTAAAGGGAGCAATCTACAGGGTTGTTTTTGATGAGGAAAAAAACGGATTTGAACCGCTGACAATTGGAAATAAGGCCCCTATAGGCATCTGCGGCACCGGAATGATAGATCTCCTTGCGCATTTTCTTGCAAGGGGGATTACGGACAGAAAGGGACATTTTACTGAAACCGATAAAAATCCTTTGATAAGAGTTCAGGATGGAGTCCCTGAATATGTCCTGATTGATTCCGGATATGCCAGCGATATTGTGGTTACGGAAAAAGACATAGAGTATTTTATTCATACAAAAGCTGCTGTTTTTACAGGAATAGATTTTCTGATGAAACAAAGCGGTAAAAAGCTTGAGGATATAGATCAATTTATAATTTCCGGCGCTCTCGGTATTCGTATTGATATTGAAAATAGTATTGCCATCGGGCTTTTTCCCGGTATAGACAGGGAAAAATTTATCTCCATAGGCAACGGCTCCCTTCAGGGAGGCAGATTTGCACTGATGTCAGGAACTGCAAGGAGAATCGCCCACGATATAGCATCAGCGGCGGCATATTTCGAACTGACAAGGGAACCTGATTTTATGAACGACTACACTTCAGCTCTGTTTCTGCCTCATACCGATATTTCAAGGTTTGGAATGAATCTTTCAAGATAGGTGAATAAAAAATAACAGGGGGGATAATATGAAAACCATTTCATCATCAAAAAGGCATTTTTCTGATTATGGCTGGCTGAAAACATTCTGGCTTTTTTCGTTCTCAGATTACTATGACCCTGATAATATCCAGTTTGGCGCTCTGAGAGTGTTTAACGACGATATTGTTGAACCGGGGACCGGTTTTCCCACTCATCCGCATCACGAAATGGAAATCATAACCGTAGTGCTGGATGGTGAAATGACCCACAAAGACAGCATGGGGAATACAGCTGTTATAAAAGCTGGTGATGTGCAGAGAATGTCTGCGGGGACAGGCCTGACCCACTCAGAATTCAATCTGTCAGATAAGCCTGTGCATTTTTACCAGATTTGGATTTTTCCTGACACCAAAGGGCTGAAGCCCTCGTATGACCAGAAAACCTTTGAACCTGTCCAGTGGAAAAACAAACTCCTTCCGATTGCATCCGGCAGAGGGATTCCTGATACAGTAACCTTCTTTACTGATGCCGCAATCTTCAGGTCCGATTTAGATGAAGGCTTAGCCATCAGTCATAATGCGGATTCATCCCGTAGAATTTTTATCTATCTGACCAGCGGAGAGCTTGAAGTTAATGGAATCCTGTTGAAAAGCGGCGATCAGGCGAGAATTGAGCCGGAAAATGAAATCAATATCAAAGCAATGAAAAATGCAGCCTTCATAATGATAGATGTACCCTCCTGCAGAGGCTGGGGATATGACGGAAAAACACTCAGAGGAGAAAAAGCCCGCTAAGGCAGGTTAGGACCCTCAGAGGATAGGACCGGGGACCGTGGGGTTTTGGGGACCGTCAGAGGTAACCACGCTTTTTTGGAAAAGCGGGTTTCCCTCCGAACCTCCCTCCTTGAAAAACAGGAGTATTGGGCAGAGAATTTGAGCTGTTTTTGTTAATACGATGACAGCACAATATAACCCAGGAGCAGGCGGCGCCTGCGATTCGGTGGATTTGCGGTTAATTTCCCTGCCGAGGGGGGGTGGGGGATTCTTCCCCCGTTTGCCAACCTTTTTGAAAACTGCGAAGCAGATTTCAAAAAAGTGAGAATAAGCAAACAGCAATAAAGTCGGTATGCAGAAAACGAAATTAGAAAGAGCGGAAAAATGATGCACTGAAAGTTTTTGCCGGAAGGGTTTGGGAAACGAGCTTTTTCAAAAAGCGGGTTTCCCAAAAAATGAATCGCAGATAATAATCCTCGTTGAAAAACACAATTCAACCGAATGCAGGCATAAATTTGTTCGAACGCTCACGAGATTTATAACCATTCGCCTATCTCCCAGAGAAGACTTTTTTGGAAAAAGTTTCCTCCGGACCTCCTTCCCAAAACTTTTGAATTGGGGACCGACCGGAGGGGTTAGGACCGACGGGGGTTTGGGGACCGTCGGAGGTAACCACGCTTTTTTGGAAAAGCGAGGTTGCCCTCCGAACCTCCTCCTTGAAAAACAAGAGTATTGGGCTGGAAATTGGAGTAAATTTTACTAATTCAGTGGCATTGGGGTTTGGGGACCGTCGGAGGTAACCACGCTTTTTTGGAAAAGTGAGGTTGCCCTCCGAACCTCCCTCCTTGAAAAACAGGAGTATTGGGTTTGGGAATTGGAGTGTTTTTTGTTAATTCAGTGGCATTGCCTGTTACCCGGGTAAACAAAAAACCGGAACACCATCGGTATTCCGGTTTTTATACTGAAATTTCAGTCTTTTATGCTTTTACGCTCATTTTTTCAGCCACTTTGGCAGCTACTTCTTCAGCAACTTCCAGTGTGGTATTGGTTCCGCCCATATCGTATGTGCGGACATTGCCTTCTTCAATTACCTGAGCTATGGAGGCTTCGAGGATTTCCGCTTTTTCCTTTTCACCCAGATAATCAAGCATCAGCTTCACTGTGAGAAGCATTGCCATGGGGTTCACTTTATACTTGCCTGCGTATTTAGGGGCTGAACCATGGGTTGGCTCAAAGAGGGCGAGTTTTCCGCCGAGGTTGGCGCTGGATGCAAATCCGAGGCCTCCCACGAGCTGAGCTGCAAGGTCGGAAATAATATCGCCGAAGAGGTTTTCAGCAACGAGAACACCGTAGTCCTGAGGATTTTTGACAAGCCACATTACCATGGCGTCCACATTGGTTTCCCACATTTCGATATCAGGATAATCTTTGGCAACTTCTCTTGCCGCTTTGATCATAAGTCCGCCTGTTTCACGAAGCACATTGGGTTTTTCCACGATCGTTACTGATTTATATCCATGTTTGCGGGCATATTCAAAGGCGTCCCTTGTGATGTTTTTGCAGGCTTTGGTGGTCATAAGCCTTGTTGACATGGCAAATTCATCATCGGGAACTTCCATAAAGGGTTTCATTTTTTTGTTGTGTTTGAAGAGAACTTCCTTTACATCGGCCGGTACCGGGTGGAATTCTACGCCGGCATACATACCTTCGGTATTTTCCCTGAAAATTACCAGATCAATATCATCTTTATAATTGAGGGGGTTGCCCTTGTATGCTTTGCAGGGGCGCATATTGGTTCTCAGATCAAACATCTGGCGGAGTCTTACGATGGGACTGAAATACTGGATTCCTTTGCCCTGAAGAGCGGGAGTGAGTTCCTTTTCAGCTTCATCCTTGGGCTTTGATGTAATGGCTCCAAAGAGGCAGGCATCCACAGAGTTGAGAAGATCGATTGTGCGCTGGGGCATTGCATCGCCTTCGTTCACCCAGCATTCCCAACCGATATCGCCGGGGATGTATTCGGCATCAAGATTGATTTTGTCAAGAACGATTTTTGCCGCTTCCATAACATCGTTGCCGACGCCGTCGCCGGGAAGCCATGCGATTTTGTATTTTGCCATTGGGTCTCCTCCTGTTGAATTATGATTGTTTATTCCATAAAAAATACTCTGCCGTATCTGGCGGGCACTTTAACCGTTGCTTCGCGGTTGTCCACCCAGATATCATAGTCATCAAGATACTCATGCCATCTGCCGTCCGCAGGGAAAGGTATAACCACATCGTGGCTTTCATTTGAGAAGTTTATTGCTATAATCACTGTTTCATCATCAAGGTAGCGTTTGAATACCACAACCTGATGATCCGTTGAAGTAAAGAAGTGGTAGAAATTCTTACTCCTGAGACTCGGGAACTTGTTTCTCATCATAACAAGCTTCTGATGGAATCGATGAAGGTCCTTGCCGGCAAAATCAGCCAGAAAATGCCAGCTTATGGGTCTCGGCGTGCATCTATCCTCAGGAGTATCCGGCAGATAGCGGTTTTCGCCGATTTCCTGACCGTTATGAATCACCGGAATTCCCGTACCCGTAAACATCGCCAGCGAATAAGGCTTCACCTTCCACCAGTGATTTTTGCGGTCGCCTACGGGATAACCCCTTCTGTCGCGGACAGCAGGGGCAAGCCCCATTTTTACAATAAGACTGTTTGTTTCGTCATCTTCGGTGAGGTTGAGCACATGGTTTTTAATTCTATCGTCGCCGATCTTTGAATCTTCCACATACCCCATCTGGTTGAAGTCCAGGGTTTTCCAGAATTCACCGCTCAGAGTGCGGTTTTCAGCCATTTTATGAATATGTTTGATAAAAGAGGCGTTTTCCGCTCCACTGACATGGGTTTTGGCAAGTATGTCGCCGGTATAATGTCCCGTATCTCTGGTAAAGATATAAAATTCCTTACCCTGACTCTTTCTTCTGTATGTATAGAGCTTTCTGGAAAGAGCTGCAAGAGCTTTTCCGTCTGCTCCATCCCAGTATTTGTCCGAGTTAAGGAATCTGAAACCGTCGATATTAAACTCATCAAGCCAGTAAATGCATACTTTGTACACAAACTCGGCAGTCAGTTCGTCTTTGTGGTCGAGGTAAATTTTCTTACCGGAGTCGTCCATTCTCGAAAGCATGGGCTTGTTTTCAAAAAGCGGATACATCTGGTTAAATCCGAACTCTGTTGATACACAGGAAAAGTCCATATCCATGATTACTGCCATACCGTTTTTGTGGCATTCGTTAACCAGAACTTTAAGATCGTATGTTGTTCCGTATCTGATATCAGGGGCAAACAAATGAACGGGCACATCTTCCCCGCAGACCAGAGGATCACATCCGTACCAGGGGGAGAAAATTATTCCGTTGATACCGAGCTGGCTCAGATAGTAGCGAACCCGGTTTTTTGCTCCTTCGAAATTTTCGTTGAAATCTTCAAGATTCATATAATACAGGCATAGTTTGTCCGCAGGCGGAGCGCTGAATGAATCGAGTCTTGCTCTTTTTTCCGGGGGGATGACGAAGGATGAATATCCGTTTTCCCCGGTAAGCCTTGCAAATGGATCAGATGAAAGGTTTGAAGTCCAGCTGCCTGTCTTTATCTGATATGCGTATTCGTATTCGCCTTCAGGCACATCGTCGATGGTGCCTTTCCATATATTTTTATCCGGGTCGTATCGAAGAGCGAGACTGTCTTCCATAACCCAGTCGCAGAAGGATCCCACAACCAGCACCCTGGCTTCTTTATCCAGTCCGGGCAGATGGATCCTGAAAGTTACCGAATTCCCCTTTACTTTTGGTCCCATTTCCAGCAAATCATACTGCATAACGGCGCCTCCTTTTTCAGCGCTATATTAATTTTCCAACCCTGACGGAAATCCTCCGGCAGGGAAATAAACGGAGGATTTTTTCAAAATTTTACGAAATTCGTGAGATCAGAAAATGGAGGTGGCAAATATGAGTGAAGAAATTAAAAACGAACAAATCCTCAATGAAGAACCGGCGGCAGAAGAAGTAAATCCTTTTCCCGAACAGATTTCTGAAGCAGAGGCTGAAAAAATTGCCGAGGAATTAAAAGCCGGAGGACAGGAAGCTTTTGATTTTTCTGCTTTACTGCCGGATACCATTGAAGAAATCCTGAAAATCCAGATCTTCAATCTGCAGGAATGGGCTTTTGTCTATATGGGACTTCAGCTCAATCCGAAAACAAAGAAGATCACCAAAGACATCAGACAGGCAAAACTCGCCATTGACGCCCTTTCAGCTACGGTTGAAGTGGTTATGCCCCACCTTCCCGAAAAGGAACAGAGGGAACTGAAAACAATGGTAACAAACCTGCGGATGAACTTCATATCCAAATCTCAGGAATAAAATGCGCAAGCCACCGGAGCTGTCAGAAAATTCCCGATAGCTCCGGTGATAATTAACGCCTTTTTCTGAAAGGATTGTTTATATGGTTGGAGTAATTAAAGTTATCGGCATGTTGTCAATTCTTGCTTTTATGGTATCATGCGGATGAAGGGGAAATAAATTCCGACAGGAGATGAATTCGGATGAAAGCTAAAGTAACTCTGGCACTGGCAATTTTATTTGTCTTTGCTATCGGCGTATTCGGATCAGTTTACGCACAGTCAACAGAACCCGAACACGATCTGGAAAATGTACCTTACTGGTGGAAAGGTAAAAACTTTACCGGAGAAATCACCAGAATGGACAGCAGCAAAATTACCGTTGTCGATAAGGATAAAATCACTAAAGAATTCCAGATTGACAGTCAGACCAAAATATTCCTGCGGGAAGCTGATAAACTCTCCCAGGGCGTCTATGTAAAGATCGTCTATAAGGAAACAAAACAGGTCAATATTGCCAAGGCAATAAGAGAAATTAAAAAGCCCTGAGAAAGGCTCAGTTTTATATGTTCTATCTTACGGTGGAAACCGATTTTGATTCCGCACACCACCTGCCCGAGCATAAAGGCAAGTGCAAAAACCTGCATGGACACACATACAGGGTAAAGGCGGAGGTTTCGTCCAGAGAATTGACGGATGGCATGGCCGTTGATTTTAAAATATTGAAAGATGCCCTTGACTCAATATGCGATCCTTTTGACCATGCCTGCCTCAATGACTTTTTTCAGAACCCCACGGCGGAAGAAATGGCCCGTTTTATCTATGATAAACTGGCAGACACCCTTCCGGTTAAAGTTGAAAAAGTCTGGGTATGGGAATCACCCACTTCCTGCGCCGCATATTGCCGGGATGAGTAATTTCTTCCTGCACGGCGGCACAGTCCATCAGTCCGCAGGAGAACTCTATGAACAGGAACACACGCACCAAAGGCTTCAGCTATATTGAAGTCACCATTGTTATTGCCATTGCAGCCATTATGCTTGCCATAGGCATACCTTTTTTTCTTAAAGGCAGAGCCAATGCAAAAGTAAGAACCTCAGCCAACGAGTTCAAAGCAGCTCTTGATCTTGCCCGTTCAGAGGCGAAATCCACAGGAGCCGACATAACCGTTGAGTTTATTGGCTCCCTTACATCCTCTACCGGATACAACCTCAAGGAAGCAAGCGGAAGAGTGCTCAAAACCGACAGCTTCACCGGATCAGAGTTCATTGACGCATCCGGTCTTACCGGCACATCACCCCTCAAATTCTCAAGCAACGGAACCACTTCACAGGAAGGCAGTATCCTTGTGAAAAGCGGAAATACCGACAAGTATTTTTCCATTACCATAGTCAAAACCACGGGGTTGGTTAAAATCGAAGAGAAAAATTAGGGGGGTCTATGGCACAGTTCAGAATAGGCCATGGTTATGATGTACACAGGCTTGTTCCTGAGAGGGATCTTATTCTCGGCGGAGTGAAAATCGATTATCATCTGGGACTACTCGGACACTCCGACGCCGATGTGCTTGTTCATGCCATAATGGATGCTCTGCTGGGAGCAGCAGGCTCAGGGGATATAGGACATCATTTCCCTGACAGCAGCTTGAAGTATAAGGATATTTCAAGCTTGATTCTTCTTGAAGCAGTAAAACAGCACCTTGATGAAAAAGGTTTTGTTGCAGGAAATATTGACGCTACCATCATCGCCCAGAAGCCAAAACTGGCATCTTTTATCCCTGAAATGAAGGAGAACATCGCAAGAGTTCTTGGTATTTCCCCGGAATCCGTAAATATCAAGGCAACCACCACAGAAGGTCTTGGTTTTTCCGGCAGGGGAGAAGGGATAGAAGCTCATGCAGTTTGCATAATCACACAAAATTTACCTTACTGATTTTTTCAGAACAAAAATAAAGCGGCGGAGCTTCCGGTTACTGCCAACATAAGGAGAAGCGCCCGCCGCTTTTTTATTTAACAGACATTATCTGTAGTTATTTCCGGATTAAGGGAAGAGTCCTCTTTCCTTATATACCTTTTCAAGGGCTTGAAGGGCAACAACATAAGCTGCTGTACGGAAATCGGTTTTGTGCTGTCTGGCAATTTCCGATACTTTGTGATATGCGTTGACCATTTTCTTTTTGAGCTTGTAATCAACTTCTTCGAGATCCCAGAATTCGCTTCTCTTGTTCTGGAGCCATTCGAAATAGCTGACGACTACGCCGCCGGAGTTGCAGAGAATGTCAGGAATAAGGGCAATGCCTTTTTTCTGAAGAATTGCATCTCCGTCCGGATCTGTGGGTCCATTGGCGCCTTCGGCAACCAGTTTCACTTTGAGCCAGTCGGCTGTCTCTTCAGTAATCTGGTTTTCAAGGGCTGCAGGGATGAAAATCTCTGCATTTGTTTTGAGGAATGTTTCGTGATCAATGGGGGTGGTTCCGGGGAATCCGGCGACTCCGCCATTTGCTGCTACATGCTGTGCAAGGGCTTCGGGGTCAATACCTGCTTCACAGGCAATGGCTCCGGTGTGATCTTCTACTGCGATGAGTATTGCTCCGTAAGGTTTCAGGATTCTGGCGCTCCAGGATCCGACATTTCCAAATCCCTGGACGATGTATTTGGCGCCTTCGAGATTGAAATTGTTCTCTTTGGCCCATTCGAGGATATGGAATACCACACCCTGTCCGGTTGCTTTGTCTCTGCCAAGACTGCCGCCGGAAGCGATGGGTTTGCCGGTTACTACATGCACGCTGCTGTTTCTCTGGGTTGCAGGCAGTGTGCTAAGATATGTGTCAAGGATCCAAGCCATAATCTGGGCGTTGGTGTTTACATCGGGAGCGGGGATATCATACTCGGGTCCGATGTTTGAACCAAGAGCAAATGTGAAACGACGGGAAATTCTCTCAAGTTCGTGAGCTGAATATTTTGAAGGATCTATCTGAATGCCGCCTTTGCCGCCGCCGAAGGGTATGCCGGCAATGGCTGATTTCCAGGTCATCCAGGTCGCAAGAGCGCGAACTTCGTTAATATCTACCTGGGGATGGAAGCGCAGACCGCCTTTGAATGGGCCAAGCACGTTGTTGTGCTGGACGCGGTAGCCTGTGAACATTTCAATGTGGCCGTTATCCATCTTTACAGGGAAATGAACGATAATTTCATTTTCTGTCTTGGACAGAATTGTACGAATGTCCGGATCCAGTTGAATCAGGTCTGCAGCTTTGTTAAACTGTAAGCCTACATTCTCATACAGGTTCGTGTGTTTTTTTGTTGTGGTAGAAGTCATCAAACTTACCTCCTAAAAGTCTTCGTCCTGGTACTCATCGCAATACCAGTTACCGCCTTCCTTTTTGGGAAGCGTGCAAAGTGTCCGATTCGAACAATACCTGCATAATCCTTTTACTTCGGAAGAATTCTTCACAACCGAAGTTGATCTGGCCTTGAACTCACTCATAGCAAGGACTTTCCCATAATTTTTTTTTGTGAGTTCACCGTCGTATCCGCAAAAATCTTCACACTGGACGATGTGAGCGGAATTTTTTCGGGGATATGTGCAGCCATTTGCGTTTTTGCAGGCAAGGCATACTCCGCCATATACATTTTCTTCCGGAAAAAGGTTTGCTTCAGAATTCAAATTTTCTTTCGGTATGGACATCATAACGATTCCTCCCTTTATTTATCACATTCTTTCATCTTTTATATAGCAATCGTATTGCCATGTTCTTTTAATAACTTTTAATAATTAATATTGAGATAGCGAAAAAACTTATTTCTCAGGAACATTTTTCCGGATTAGAAACAAAATCCCGCAAACATAGGAAATCCTGTATGGGAGAGCCACTTTGCTCTCCCGCCCAAAACTATCGCAAACCGCCATCAAACCTCATAACCACAAGATTGGCAAAGGATTGTAGGATGGGTTTGCAACCCCGACGCGGACCCGCAGGTCCGCACGCACCATACACCTACGCCGGAAAATCCTTGAAAGACCGGATACCCCGCAGATGTCCGGAATTTTCCATTCGGAGATTGCGGAGTGCATGCGGGTTCGTTTAACCGGGGGACAGGCGAGACGCCTGCGATCCGGCAGTGTTGGCGTTTTGTTTTCTTTATGAAGTCTGCTGCCGGTTAGCGGAATGGTGTTGCGGGTGGGTACCCAATGCCCATGAATTAAGGCATGAATTAGCCTGATCGATCACGAGTATTGGAGCGGTATGCCCAGCTCCCGGAGAAAACTTTTTTGGAAAAAGTTTCCTCCGGACCTCCTTCCCAAAACTTTTGAATCGGGGGACCGACCGGAGGGGTTAGGACCGACGGGGATTTGGGGACCGTCAGAGGGAACCACGCTTTTTTAAAAAAGCGAGGTTTCCCTCCGAACCTCCCTCCTTGAAAAACAAGAGTAGTCGGGCTGGAAATATAAATTATTT
>JAJTBE010000048.1 GCA_021287065.1 Bacillota bacterium | reverse complement strand
CTTGGGGTTTAAACAACAAGTCATTGTAACAGGAAGTAAAAATAGCTCAACTTTCAGAACTAACTATGTGTTAGGTTTTGGTCTGCTTGGTTTCAAGCAGAATAGATTTACTCACCATCAGGTGAGTAAATCATTTTTTAGTAGTCAAGTCTATGACCCTGTATGTTTATTTCAAGACAATGGTTTTGCATCTTCGATTAATGCTAATGATTATCTTGGATGGTTAGTGGATTACAGTGGTTTTATATACGATATGAAATATTACCGACCACGAATGGTCACTGAAATTGAATAAAGGAGTAATACTATGAGTTATATTAAGTTTTTGTTTTTAACTATGGTATTTTTATGTTCATTTTGTAATGTATTTGCAAAAGAAGGCATTCGTTCATTAATCCTTAATAACTCGGATATTCCTGATGGGTATTATCTGATCAGGAACAACAAAGAGAAAAATTCTCAAGTTGGTATATTCAGTGAAAGGTGGGAAACTATTTCACCTGAAGAAAAAAAACAAGAGATAAAAAAATATGGTTCTTTACATATAAAACCTCAGTCCTCAATTACTTTGCTACGCTATTACTTCGATAAAGATGTGCAGGATGATTTCATACAGTTTCTAAAAGGTTCAGAAATTAGCCCGGATTGGAAAACGACAACACCAAAAGGGTTGAAAATTGGAGATAAATGTTATTCACTTATAAAAGAATACAATAACGGAGAAAGCTTTTGTAAAATCATTACTATAAAACGCAATTCTGTGTTTGTATTGACGATTTTAAACAGAAATAAATCTAAGTCTATCTCCACAGAGAACATTGAAAAACTCATCGAAACCATATACAGCAGGCTTTAGGGGGTTCATGTCCCCACATAGAGGTTTTCCAGAAAAATTATTCCGGGTGGATTGTTACCGCCCGGAATATTTTTATTCGGAACTTGTATAAATAATTGTCCAAAAAGAAAAATCAAAACCCATAAAAAAAAGAAAATCTCCGAAAGCCCCCGTAGCGCAAGGCTTCAGCCTTGCTGGTTACCTTTCCAGACTCGCCTGTTATTGGCGCAAAGCATTGCTGTTTCTGAAAAAAACTAAAAATACATTTTTAAGGAGCATTAAATGAAAAACCGATGTTTGTTAATGATAATTTTAATGTTTTTTTACTGTTCAGTCTTTTCGTCGTTTGCAGATACAGCAAAACCAAAACAGATACTGACAAAGGCGGATTTGCCGGATGGGTATTATCTTAACAATCTGCATACCGATAAGAGCACGTATTGTGTAGAATCATGGTCAACAAACTCAAATGATGCAAGAAAATACTATGAAAAAAAATATGGTAATCCATATAATGCTCCACCTGCTTCATTTATTGATTTGGTAATCTATTACTATAAGGATCCAATTAATCAAAACATAATCAATTACCATAAAGGCAGTGTGGTTGATCCCAACTGGAAAGAGGTAACACCAAAGGGGAAAAAATATGGGGACAGGTTTTATTATCTTTCTGACTGCAGTAAAGGTGATGGAGGACTTATCAAGTCTATAATTGTAAAAAAGAATACACTGTGTATTCTTACAATAATCCATCAAAAAAACTCAAAATATAAATCCCGTGAAGACCCGGAAAAACTCATCGAAACCATATACAGCAGGCTTTAAAGCATGGTTCTGGAACCAACACCAGACTTCAATCTGGTGGACTGCAAGCCTGCAACCACAAAGCCCAAACTGTTTTAACAGTTTACCGGAAAACGCCATCGTTGAAATCCGGGAAACCATTAAAATGGTTTAAAACCCGTGGTTATGCGGTTTGACTGTCACCGGGTTAAAACCCGGTGTTGGTTCCAGGGGCTTCAGGATATGCGAAAAGCAACCAAATCCGATGTGGAAATTGGGTGGAGACAGCAGGGTAAACCCAATAACGGCAAGTATTCGCCAGGGATCGTAGGAGGGGTTTGCAACCCCGACGCGAACCCGCAGGTTCGCCCTCAAGCCTCTGAATTGAAGTTTGGATTTTTCTGAACGCTCACGAGAATTTTAACGGTTTGCCCAGCTCCCAGAGAAAACTTTTTGAAAAAAGTTTCCTCGCGCCCACCCTGCGGGCGGGCACCCGCCATCCCAAAACTTTTGAATCGGGGGACCGACCGGGGACCGTGGGGGGGTGGGGACCGTCAGAGGGAACCATGCTTTTTTAAAAAAGCGAAGTTGCCCTCCGAATCTCCCTCCTTGAAAAACAGGAGTATTGGGCTGGGGGGGATTTGAGTGAATTTTGCTAATTCAGTGGTATTGGGATTGCGGGGGATTTTTTGTTCCGCTTTATTTTATAAAGGGTTCCAGTTCTTTCATTATTGTATCAAGGGCTTCAGGTTTCCCCTGAGTTTTTATAGCCTCGGACATGTGCCTTAGTTTGTCCCTGTCTTTTGCCATATCTATTGCTTCGTGACAAAGCAGTTCGCCGGGTTCCAGGTTTTTATCAGGGATAACCCTTGCTCCGCCGCATTTTTCAATCCAGCGGGCATTTTTTTCCTGATGGTTGTCGGCTGCGTGTGGATAAGGGATCAGTATGGCGGGAATTCCCCTTGCGGTGATTTCCGCAAGAGATGACGCTCCGGCTCTTGATATTATCAGATCTGCAACGGCATATACGGAAGCAATGTCCTCGGTAAAGTCGATGAGTCTGTATTCTCCGGTGAAATCTCCCTGAATGGGTTCCACGGCACTTTTTACTTCCTCATAGTTATTTCTACCGGTAAGATGAATTATCTGCCAATCGTTATTCATCCAGCGGGGAAGCGCTTTGATTACTGCATTGTTAATGCTTCTTGCTCCCTGTGAAGCGCCGGTGATTGCTATGGTGAATTTACCGGGGGCGAGTTTAAGGGCTTTAAGCCCTTCTTCCTTTGTTCTGTCCATAATTTCCCTTCGGATGGGGTTTCCTGTGAGAACGACCTTTTCTGAAGGAAGATATTGGGACGAGCCTTCGAAACTGGTGAGAATTTTCTTTGCCCAGTGTGAAACAAGCCTGTTTACTTTGCCGGGGAGAACATTCTGTTCAAGGAGCACAACCGGAATGCCTTTCATAACGGCTGCGGCAAGAACGGGTGCGCTTACAAAGCCTCCTGAACCGATAACAAGTTTTGTTTTGTTGTCGGCAAGCAGTTTTTTAGCTTTTGATGCACCTGAATTATTTATTAAAAGCGATTTAAGCAGTTTGACGGGGTGTGCGGAGATAGCTGCGGCGTTTACAAAATCGATGGAAAAACCTGCAGCAGGAACGGATTTAGACTCTATACCCTTTTCGGTTCCTATAAATGAAACTTCAGCATCACCGTATCTCTTCCGTATTTCGGAAGCGACGGCTATTGCGGGATATATGTGGCCTCCCGTGCCTCCTCCTGTGATGGTAATTTGCATGACAGACGGGCAATTTTGCCCGGATCCCTCTCCTTCTCTGATGGAATTTCGATTTCTCCTGATTCTCTGGGTCCAAATCGCGGTTTAGTCACTTTATCCACATCCTTGGCTTCCACAGACCGCCGCGGTTCACCTGCCACATTCATTAGAAAGCCTATGCTGAACATAGTGAAGACAAGTGATGTTCCTCCAAAGCTGATAAAGGGAAGGGGGATACCGGTGCAGGGCAGCATGCTTGATACAACGCCCATATTGACAAATGCCTGGAAAGCAATCTGGAATGTAACACCTCCGGCCAGAAGACACATAAACGGATCTTTGGCATTGGCGGAAATACGCAATCCTTTGTATAGAAAAACCAGAAAGAGAATTATAATCGGCAGGGTTCCAAAATAGAACCCCAGTTCCTCGCCGGTTATGGCGAAGATGAAGTCGGTAAATTTTTCAGGCAGATAGAAATATTTCTGTCTGCTCTCACCTAGTCCAAGACCATGAAGTCCGCCGGACCCAAGGGCTATTAAAGACTGAATTATCTGATAACCTGCACCCTGCGAATCTTTCCACGGATCGAGGAATGCAGTGATTCGGGCCATTCGGTAAGATTCTTCCAGAATTCTGGAAACCGCAATGGCAACACCGGCTACGGAAATTGCAGCGAGCTGCCATATCTTCACACCGGCAAGGAAAAGCATTCCGAGGAAAGTGCCGCCGATGACGATTGTTGTTCCGAGGTCAGGCTGTTTTTCGATGAGTATAACGATAACGCCCACCACGGCAAAAATGCCGAGGAGAGTCTTAAACTTCCGCACATTTTCCTTTCGCCTTGCAAGTGCATCCGCAAGCCAGAATATCATAGCGATTTTGGCAAATTCCGAAGGCTGGAAGGTCTGGGAGCCAAAATAGAGATACCTTCTCGCACCGAGAACTTCCCTTGACAGTCCGGGAACCATCACCAGAACCAGCATAAACAGCGCCAGAACCATAATGGGCACAGCATATTTACGCCACTGGTTAACATCCATTTTGTAGGCGAAATACATAGCAACAAAACCTATTCCAAGCCATATTAAATGCCTTTTGAGAAAGAAATAGGGATCGTTGTTACACATAGGCGATAAAGCAGCAGTGGGGCTGGAAGCGGAAAAAATCATAATAATTCCGTAGAGTATCAGTCCCAGAATGGGCAAAAACATAAAAGTGTCAAACTTCTTTTTCATACTCTTCCTTCAGCTCCCTTACATACACATTGAACATTTCGCCTCTGTGCTCAGCCCTTTTGAACATATCAAAACTGGCGCATGAAGGCGAAAGGAGGACGACGCCTCCTTCAGGAGTCTTTAAAAATGCCGTCCGGATCGATTCCTTAAATCCGGGAAGGCTCATATCGTCAATAACAGTAATGTTCTCATAGTTTTTCTCTTTGAGAGCCGCTTCAATCTTAAATCTGGATTCGCCAATGAGTACTACATGAGCTGCGCGCAGGGCAATATGTCCGGCAAGCCACCCGAAATCGAGATTTTTATCGGTTCCGCCTGCGATAAGGGTCAGGGGCGGTCTGAATGATTCGAGGGAAGCTCTTACGGCATCCGGGTTTGTTCCCTTTGAATCATTATAAAACTTAACGCCGCCAATCTCATCCACATATTCCATTCTGTAATGAAGAGGTTTAAACTTCCGCAGAGTGGGAAGAATATTTGCAGGATCCACACCGGCAGCAAGGCACATACACAACACAGCCAGAACATTCTGCAGATTGTGTTTTCCTCTCAGCGGGCTTTCATCCCAATGGAAAAGATCTTTTTCCACACCGTCAAAAACATAGCGGATCATACCTTCGTCAATACAGTAAGCACCTTCCGCCACAGGTTTTGTTACGGAAAACAGAAGAATACGGGATTTGATCTTATCCGCAACCGACATCACAGCTTCATCATCAGCATTAAGCACGGCAAAATCAGTTTCATCCTGAACCCTGAAAATATGGGCTTTTGCATCAACATAACCCTGAAAACTGCGGTGTCTGTCGATATGGTCCGAGGTGATGTTAAGCAATGCAGCAATTTTAGGCCTGAAATGTTCCACAGCTTCAAGCTGGAAGCTGCTGATTTCTGCGGCAATCCATCCGTCTTCGGGTATTTTGCCCACTTCTCCCACAAGGGGAATTCCGATATTGCCCGCCAGGTATGAATTTCTGCCGGATTCCAGCAGTGTTTCATGAATAAGGGTCGTTGTTGTGGATTTACCATTGGTTCCGGTTATGGCAATGAAAGGAGCCTGCGCCAGAAGAAACGCCATTTCCACTTCACTGATTACATGAACCCCTGCGTCCATTGCTTCCTGCAGAACGGGATGATAGATGGAAATACCGGGGCTTATTATTACCATATCCCTGCCGGAGTAAATCCGTGCGGTATGTCCGCCTGTCTCCCATTCAATATTAAGATCAGAAAGCTCTTCCTTTGCTTCATTCAGTTTTTCATCAGGCTGCGAATCACTGACAAGAATAGATGCACCTTTTTCGGTCAGAACACGGGCTAAAGCTCTGCCGCTCTTTCCAAGACCAAGAATGCTTATTTTTTTGCCTGTTAAGTCAGTATGTTTCAATTATGTTTCTCCATAACCATTGTTGTGCAAAGTTTAAGCTTTACAGGAACCGGAATTAATGAAACTTTGCATTACAGTTTTTAATGAGGTTTGACGGAATTCCACCGCCATACCGGAAGGACAAACCCAATATCCATGAATTGAGGGAGTGAATTTTGCCAATTCAGTGGCATTTGGGACAACCCTGTAAAACCGGTATTATTTGTAAACGATTTTCAGAAAATCCTTGAAGTAGAAAAGCAGTCCGCCTACCGCCAGAGCAAGACTTATAATCCAGAACCTGACAGTAACCTCCACTTCGTGCCATCCGCATTTTTCGAAGTGGTGGTGGAGGGGAGCCATTTTGAAGAGTCTCTTTCCTCCGGTCATTTTGAAGTATGAAACCTGAAGAATCACAGAAACAGCTTCTGCAACGAAAATACCGCCTATGAGAATCAGCAGGAATTCAGTTCTTGTAAAAACGGCAAATGTGGCAAGAGCCGAACCCAGCGCCAGAGAGCCGGTATCCCCCATAAATATCTTAGCGGGATAGGCATTAAACCAGAGAAAGCCCACACAGGCGCACATAAATGCAAATGCTGCCACAGCAAGGTCAAACTGCTCGTTTTTATAGCAGATAACCATATAAGCCAGAAAACAGACTGCGCTGATTCCAGCCGCCAGACCATCAAGGCCGTCGGTCAGATTCACCGCATTGATAGTGCCTACAACCACAACAGTGGAAAAAACCAGAAAAAACGGGATCGAACTAATGGCTCCGATGAAAGGAACCACTGTTTCTATACTTATGTGAGTATATTTAATAAGGAAGAAAACAATAAAACAACCCATAAGAATCTGAATAACCAGTTTTTCCCTTGCTCTCAACCCCAGAGATTTACGCTTCATAATCTTGGCAAGGTCGTCGGTGAGTCCGAGGCCCATTCCGCCCAGAACCATAATGACCAGAGCAATAAAGTTGTTGGTCATATACTTACCAAGAAATACAAAAGAAGCAATAAGTGCAACCACAATCAGAACAAAACCGCCCATTGTGGGGGTGTCTTTCTTAATAAAGTGGTTTTCAGGTCCGTCGCTTCTTATCTGCTGTCCGAAGGATTTGACTTTCAGATACTTAATATAAAAGGGATAAATAATAAGGCTCAGCACCAGGGCAAGTCCGCCGGCGCTGAGAATTTTTCCCATTATAATCCTTATTTCAGGCATTTTGCTTCCTCCCGAAGCTTTTTATATAAGAGCCTCTGCTATTTCTTCCATTTTCATACGCCGGGATCCCTTGACCAGGATTATGTCCCCGGGTTCCACCATTCCCCTGAGCTTTTCGATAATCGCACCGCTGTCGGCAAGATGATGAACCAGTTCGCCGTTAAGTTCCGCAGTTTTTGCTCCCTGAGCAATGCAAGATCCAAGTTCGCCTTTGGTGAAAAGCATATTAACTCCGCATTCCACTGCTTTTCTGCCGATTTCGTTATGTGCCGCAGGTGCAATATCCCCCAGTTCAAGCATATCCGCCAGAACGGCGATTTTTCTGCCTGAACAGGGCAGATCCCTTAATACTTCCAGAGCTTTTCCCATAGACTGGGGAGATGCATTGTAAGAATCGTTGAGAACAACCCAGCCGCCGGGAGTTTTGTTGATTTCCATCCGTTTTTCGGTAGGTTTCACCGATTCAAGACCATTGAAAATTTCCTTGCCCGACATACGAAGACATGTAGCTACGGCAATACCGGCAAGGGCATTGTAAATATTATGTTCTCCCATAAGGGGAAGATTGAAGGAATGAATCGAGCTTTCGATGGCAACTATGAGATTGTATCCGTCCAGACCTCTGTCTTCCTTCTTAATAAGCATGATGTCAGCTTTATTTCTGATACCGAAGGAAATAACCTGAGCCGGGGACTTTTCCGACATGTACTGATAATAATCGTCATCGGCATTGAGAATTGCAAAGCCGTTGGGGTTGAGATATTCGAGAATCTCACCCTTTGTGCTTGCTATGGCATCCCTTGAACCGAGAAGCTCAATATGGGATTCGCCCACATTGGTGATTACCGCAATATCAGGCTCCACAATACGGGAGAGTTCCCTTATCTGGCCCATTCCCCGCATTGCAAGCTCCACTACCAGAGCTTCTGTTGATGAGTCGATGCTCAGAACCGTTTTAGGCACGCCTACTTCGTTGTTGTAGTTTTTCTCGGTTTTTACGATTTTGAACTTTTCACTGAGAATTCTTGTAACGAGATCCTTTGTGGTGGTTTTTCCATTGCTGCCTGTTACGGCGATTACGGGAATCCGGAATTTTTTGAGATAACCCCGTGCTATTTCCTGATAGGCTGAAAGGGTGTCCCCCACAATGATTCCGCCTTTGTCCCTGTGTCCGTTGGTTATGGGTTTCGAAGAGAGAAAACCTGTCGCTCCCTTGTTTATAGCAGTGTCTATATAGTTATGTCCGTCAAAATTTTCACCCGACAGGGGAATGAACAGTTCGCCCGGCGCCACGGTTCTGCTGTCTGTTGAAATACCGGTAAGCCCGGCGCTTTTTTCCATGCCTGTCCATGTTCCGCCTGTCCATGACAGGACTTCATTCATCTGAATCAATTCCATCTTATGTCAGTATCCTGAATCGTTATAATAAAAATATGAAGATTACAGCCATTCTTGCCTGAATGGAGTGATCTCCCGTTACGAACCACCAGTGGTGATGATTCGAAAATATCTGTGGGGGCTGCCTGAAGAGCTTCCTCACCAGAACGAAATCCCGCCGGACTCCGCCTGCCATGATACTTCACAGAGGCGGCTGCTCAGACAGCCCCCACACTTCGCAAAAGTGTCCGACACACCATTGACCTTTATATTCCACGATTCCTGCTCCATTTTGGGCAGAAACCGGAAATTACCATTTTATACTGTTCTGAAAAATCTGCTGTTACAGCGGGATTGCCTTAATTTTTCGAAAAAGGTACCCCGCAGAATCAACCGATTATTCCAGAAACAGCTTTAAACCTGACCGGCGCCTGTTGCAGAAGACTCCGCCAGCGCTCCGATTGCTTCCCTTGCAACTTCCGCATCATCGAAGTGAATGGTTTTGTCTTTGAAAATCTGATAGGTTTCGTGGCCCTTGCCTGCTATAACCACCAGATCACCAGCCTTTGCCGATTCAATAGCCCGGAAAATAGCTGTGCGTCTGTCCGGTTCGATTACATAATCCCTGCCGTTTTTCTCAACTCCGGGTCTGATTTCGTTGATAATTGACACGGGATCTTCAGTGCGGGGATTATCGGAGGTGATAATCACCAAATCTCCGAATTCCGCTGCATGTTCTCCCATAATGGGCCTTTTGGTTCTGTCCCTGTCGCCGCCGCATCCGAAAACCACGATGAGTTTTCTCTGAGTCAGTTCACGGGCGGTTTCAAGAATCTTTTTCAGTCCGTCCGGGGTATGGGCATAATCTACAACAACACCGAATGACTGCCCCTCGTCTATGGTTTCAAACCTTCCCCTGACAACGGGCAGATTTGAGAAGCCCCTTGAAATAGCCACCGGCGGTACATTCATTTTCAGACATGTTGCCACAGCGGCAAGGGCATTGTAAATATTAAATGTTCCGATGGGTTTCATCCTGATTGGTATATCCCAGCGGTCGCTTTCAGCCACAAAGGAAGTGCCTGCAAAGCTCATCTTGATATTTCTTGCCCTCACATCGGGGCGGCGGTATATTCCATAGGAAAGATAGGGGACTTTCAGATGGGAAACAAGTTCCTGAACTTTCCAGTCATCTGAATTTACAATGGCAAAGCCGCCTTCTTCCTCAGGCTTTATCATATCAAAAAGTTTTTTCTTTGCATCAAAATACTGTTCGAGATCGTGATGCAGATCGAGATGATCCTGTGTAAGGTTTGTAAAAACACCGGCTCTGAACTTAATGCCGTTTACACGGTTGTAATGGAGTCCATGGGAGGATACTTCCATCGCCACAGCTTTACACCCAGCTTCGAGCATTTTTGAAAAATACATCTGAAGTTCCAGTGATTCCGGAGTTGTGTTGTTTGTGGGATATATCTTATTGCCAATCTTCACATAAAGGGTTCCGATGATTCCGGTTTTTATGCCGTTGGCGCCCAGAGCCTCGGCTATCATATGGGTAACAGAAGTTTTTCCGTTGGTTCCGGTTACACCGATTATATCAAGTTCCTCTGCGGGATAACCATAGAAACATTCGGCAAGCTTTGCCAGAGCGGCGCGGCTGTCGGGAACCTTTATTACCGGTATATTTTCAAGAATAAGGTCGTTCTCGGCTATGATAGCTGTTGCGCCTTTTTCGATTGCTGCTTTGATATACTGATGTCCGTCGGTGTTTACACCCCTCATTGCCACGAAAAGGCATCCAGCTTCCACCTTACGGGAATCATAAGCGATGGATGTTATATCCCGGCTGAGATCACCACGGGCATCACTCTTTTCAATATTGCTGATTAGATTGGAAAGTTTCAATTATTCTGCCTCTTTCTCTTCCTTCTCAGGAGCGGGAGGTGTCAGATCGGCGGCTTTTCCGTCGTCTTTAGGCTGAACTCCGAGCCTCCAGAGAATCTGGGAACCGATTTTATTGAAAAGCGGCGCTGCTACGCTGCCTCCCCAGATAACGCCTTTAGGTTCATCCACCTTGATAAGCATAACATACCGGGGATCTTCAATGGGAGCCACTCCCACAAACGAGGCAATATATTTGTCGGCTGCATACATACCGTTGACCACCATATTTGCGGTTCCGGTTTTACCGCCTACAGAATAACCTTTTACAAGCGCTGCTTTTCCCGTTCCATTTTCGCATACGCCCTTCAATATCTTCAATACTTCATGCGAAGTCTTTGCTTTCAGGGGTTTTCCCGACATTTTGGGAGTAAGGACATTCGTATTCTTGCCATCCTGATCAGACATTTTTCTGACTATACGGGGCCTCATCATTACGCCTTCGTTGGCAATAGCACCGTAAGCCTGAACCATCTGCATCGGGGTTACGGAAATACCATGTCCGTATGAAATAGTGGCAAGGTTGATGGGTTTCCAGAATTTTCCGGGAGCAAGAATGCCCTCTGCTTCGCCAGGCATATCAACACCGGTGGCTTTTCCGAATCCGAGGGATTCGCAATAGCTTGAAAGAACGGGAGTTCCGATTCTCAAACCGATGGCTGCTGAGCCCGTATTAAATGAATATGTGATTACGCCTTCCACTGTTTCAGTTCCGTTGATGCTGCTCAAACCGTCATTGGCGTTTCTCAGTGAATAACCGCCGATTTCAAGACTGTGTCCCGAGAAGAAACGGTCGGTTGTGCTCACCTTTCCGCAGTCAAAAGCGGCAGCGGCAAGAATAATCTTGAATGTGGAACCGGGTTCGTAGTTGTCGCATACTGCCTTATTTCTGACTACCGCTCTGCTTGCATCAATACCGTGAGTGGGCATATAGCTGGGAGAATTGGCAAGGGCAAGAATGTCGCCGTTGGAAGGATCCATAACAATTACGGTTCCCCCTGCGGCGTGAAACTTCTTAACCTGTTTATCCAGTTCTTTTTCAACTATATACTGAACGGTTTCGTCAATTGTGAGATATATGTTTTTGCCCGGCACAGGGGGGATATAAAGGTCGTGTGCCTGAACAATTTCATCCGGGTATGTCTCTTCGATGAGAAGCCTGTTGATTGCCTGAAGCTCTTCTCCTTTTCTATCCTGAATCACGAGCTTTCTTACAATCTCGGAAAGCCAGACATCGGCGAAACGCTTTTCTTCAAAAAAACATGGTCCCTTAATAAGCTTGTTAAGATCATCCGTAACAGCCTGCATAAGTTCCACCGGGGGCATTCCGTAACCGCTGTATTCGTTAAGCTGCTGCCTTGTTTCAGGCGAGCAGTGTTCTTTAATGTATCTGGAGACCGGATCTTTGGCAAATTTGAGTTTTACTGCAAATTTAACCGGTTCCTTATAATCGGCCATATTTAAGAGAGCTGCGCCTTCACTCTGTCTTCCGATGGGAATGATTCTTCCCCTCTGGTCCATAGCGGAGCGCATAAGTCCGACTTTTCCTGCGAGAATTTCTTCATAATTGGCTTCTGCGCCTTCAAGCCCCTGATCATCCACACCGGTGTATCCGAGGATATGGCATGCGATTCTGGCTTTAGGATAAAAGCGTTTTCCCGATGACTCGTTTATAAGGTAAACTCCGGGGAGCTGAAGTCTTTCAATCTGATTGGCTACACGCTCGTCAATCTTGCGGGCTATCCAGGCAAAACCTGCTCCGCTTTCGAGGGTGGCAAGGATATCCTTTTTCTTCCATCCCAGAGCGAGTGCAAGATATGTGGCGGTGCGTTCGGGGTTGGTTACCATCTTTGCGTTAACGGCAATAGAAGGTCTTGCAACTGAGAATGCGAGGCAGCTTCCGTTTCTGTCGTAGATAGCTCCCCTGAGTGCGTTAATTTCAATCTGACCAACCTGCTGGTTGATCGCCAGTTTTCTGTATCTGTTATACTCGAAAGCCTGAATTCTGAGTAAATTTCCTATTAAAAGAAAAAAACAAAGAGCCAGAACGATAAACAGGAGAAAAAATCTTACTTTCATTACCTTCTGATGGCTCTTCATTTTGAGTAAACCTCCGGGGAATTTTTACTTACCATCACCTGACGGTTGCCACCTTGTTGTCGGCTTCTTCAAGCTCGGCGGTGCTGGCAGGTTCTGTCAGACTAATAACAATCCGTTTATCGGGGCTGATCATGCCCAGTTTTTTGCGGGCAATCATTTCGATGCGTCCGGGTGCTTCAAGCTTCTCAATGGAGAGAGCAATTTTCCGGTTCTCTTTCTGAATCTCAAACTTCTGTATTTTCAACTGATGGGTATTGTACTGAACTCTGATAAGCTTTGAACACTGAGACAGATAAGCGGAAATGAAAAACACTATCGCAATGGCAAGTATAGTGGGATATACCGGGTGTATTCTGTATATAAAAAGCTTCTTCCGAGGCTTTTCTCTTTTTGTCTTTATTTCGATTGATTTGGGTAGCAGGATGCTTTTACGTTTGTATGGAGACATTTATAAGACTCCTCCTTGGTTCTTCTCAGCGACTCTCATTTTTGCAGATCTTGCACGAGGGTTTGCTTCAATTTCCTCATCAGTGGGTATAATCGGTTTCTTGGTTATTATCCGGAAATCGCTCTCCGGAAGTGCTGCGTATTCACGGAATTTCCATTTTACTATTCTGTCTTCCAGGGAGTGGTATGATATAAAAACCATTCTTCCCCCCGGATTGAGTGCTGCGACCGCTTTGTCGAGTAACTCCCGCAAGACTCCAAGTTCATCATTCACCTTGATTCTCAGCGCTAAAAAGATGCGGGTGGCTGGATGAATCCGCCTTGAGTGAAACTTTTTCGGCACTGCCTCTTCCACCAGCTTTGCTAGTTCCGCAGGTGTCTCGATGGCTTTGCTTTTTCTGGTTTCTACGATTCGAGACGCTATTCGTCCAGCCCACCTCTCTTCGCCCAACTCCCGGAAAATGGTTTTGAGCGAATCTTCGTCAAGGTTCATAATGAGATCATACGCAGAGGAGTATGGACCTTGTGGGTCCATTCTCATATCCAGTCTGGAATTCGACTTAAAGGCGAATCCCCGGGATTCGTCATCAACATGCATCGATGAAATGCCCAGGTCGGCGATTATTCCGTCAATTCCCCGGATGTCCAGTTTTTTAAGAATCTGATCCAGCGCCCGGAAATTTTCCCTGACCACAGTGAAGTTGGAGTAGGGTTGTAGTCGTCGGGATGCGGACTCAATCGCTGATAAGTCCTGATCTATGCTGATAACTCTTCCGCTGCAGTCGAGCTGCTCAAGAAGTTTTTCGGTTGTTCCACCACCTCCCAGCGTAGCGTCAATATATATACCCGTCCTGCGGCCGTTAAGCAGCAGTTTGGTTGATTCCTCCAATAAAACCGGAATGTGCATTATTCTTCAGTGTACCCCATGATATCGTATTCCTGGTCAATTTCTGCCGACAGATCCATAAAGTCCATAGCTGCAACTTCATTCCATCTGTCAAGCGCCC
Source organism: Bacillota bacterium (assembly GCA_021287065.1). Lineage (GTDB taxonomy): Bacteria > Vulcanimicrobiota > JAJTBE01 > JAJTBE01 > JAJTBE01 > JAJTBE01. The sequence goes on along the minus strand of JAJTBE010000048.1, from coordinate 26,181 downwards.
ATATCTCAGCTCTTTCGTCGTTGCCGACAATTTTCACCTTATCGCTGATTCCCGCATACTGCAGCAGCGCCTGGGGGACACTGAGCCTGTTCTGGCTGTCCAGATTCTTCTTGGCTGCGGTTGAAGTTATCAGGGCTTTCCACCGCTGATGCCCCGTCTTTGTAAGAGGGATCTTCGACCGGGTCTTCGCCAGAAGGGATTTGAACATTATCTCAGGCAGTATCCATATACAAGGTTCATTTATACCCCTGCACAGATAAAACTGATTCTTCAGGTTGTCACGGAAGGAAGCAGGAATAATTACGCGATTGGCGCTGTCAAGAGTTTGCTCAGCTTCGCCTATAAAAGGCTCGTAATCGTATTCCACTCTCTTGCCTCAGGGAGTTATTTTCCGGGGACAACTATCCGCAGGGTTTACATGATTCTTGTCGAAGCGGCTTTTCCGGGACACTTTTTTACTTATTTGAAATTTCCATGTTTTTCCAAAAAGACCCGGAAAGGAGACTGCTTAACCTTTCCCCGTTTTGGGAAAGTTCCCGAACCACTTGGTATCACTTGGATTGGGTTACATGTTTTTTGGAATTGCCATTTTCCATTTTTTTAAGTATTTCGGAAATGCCGATGACCACTGGCTTTTTCGGTATCTCAGAAGTTTTTGGGGTGTCTCAGGATACATGACTCCAAAACCACTCCAAAATACCTCCGTAATACCTCCTTAGTTTCACCATTCTAACATGAACTCCTCCAAGTGGCAATATCAGATTAGGCATTTTTTGAATCTGATTTTTTGATTTGATATAGATCTAAACCTTTAACAGCACAATATATGGGAATTTTTTCACAATCACAGCACAACATATTGTGCCAAAAATTAGTAAAAAGTAGTTGGTAAGTGAATTGCTACAATACCATTTTCGGAGGTCTATACTTTTTTACTACTAAAGTATTACCGCTAATAACGGCTTAAACACTGAGTTTTTTACACCATCATTTTTTAGCCGAACAGAATGGCTTAATGGTAAAGAAGAAAGGAAAAAGACCACCAATAGTGGAATCTCTCTGACATGAAGAAAATTGCATCAAAATGGATAACTTTTGTATCCGTATTAATAGTTTTTGTTTCTGCCTGCTTTTTTTATTTCAGGCATTATCAACCCGTCTATAACGAATGGTTTTTCACCGTCTCGGAAAACGAAGGAAACATCGCCCTGCTGAGAATGGAATCACAAGCAGGCTCGGAAAACTACCATTACGCAATATGGACCTGCAAACCCTCAGGAGAGGGAATGAAGAAAGCATGCCGGATTCCCGATGAATACCAGCCTGATCAGAACTCTCCCAAAATGATGTTCTGGGTGAACAGGCAGATTATGCTCGTGGTAAAAGATAAAGACGGCATGAGAAACATACTTGTAATTTCACCGGAAACAGGCAAAGCAGAACCCTGGTCACATGGCCCCATTGATGAAAAGGTGCTGGATGCCTGCAACAGCGGGGTTCTCACCGCACGACAGCTTGAATATAATTTTTACTACATCCTTTTAAGAAAATTCGGAGAAAAGGATTTTACGAGATTCGGAAGAGTCCGTTCCGGAGATCTCCTTACAAAATCAACGATTTCTCAGGACGCATCCATGTCGGCGGTCATTGAATCATACACCGACGGCAGCACGCCTACGGAAATCAATTCCGTCATGATATTCAAAGCCGGTACCGACAATGAAGAGCAAAAGCCTGAGGGGCTTGCTGTCAACGATATTCTCATCAGTAATCCGGAATTCCATGATAACGGCAACAAACTCACCTTTATAGCCAACAACGGCTTCTATATCTACGATATCAAACAAGCCAGGGAACCTCTCCGGTTGTTTAAAATTCAGGACCAGTTCAGAATGCGCTATTGCTACGATGAACCGGGACAGAATGTTTATATCCCGTCGGTTAAGCAGGGCATCATATACAAACTCGACCTGAAAAACAATGTTATCCACACAATTAACACAGGAACTACAGTGGCAGCCCCCATGGAGCTTTCCGGAGACAGACAGGCACTATTCTTTCTCACCCCCGATGTCAAAGGGAATTTCAGCCTCTGCAGATTTGATTTAACAGGAAACACATTAAAATATTTGAGTTCCTGCAGTAAGTTTGAAGGAAGGCATACAAACAACGATAAAATCAAAAAGGCAATAACCGAAAGGTCCAATGGACTGAAAAGCTTCACTGAAATTAAACCTTCAAAGGGGAATATAACACCTCCCGGCGAAGATTCACCATCAGGAAATTCAGTTAAAACGGAAAACATCTGATGACAATTTCGTCAATCTTACTTTACCTCTTATTGACATGTTTAGTTCTAACCTCCATATTATGGAGCTTTTTTTCTATTCCCATCAGACTGAAGCTCAATACTACAGGCAAAAAATACAGTCTGGCTTTTCCGGGAGGAGAAATCAGATACACCGAATCAGGAAACCAAAAGGGGTTTTTAATAGCTGCATTCACAAAAAGATGGTTCATATCAACACGGGAAATCCTTGTATCAGTTACAAAACTGTTTGTTTCAGGCAAGAAAAAAGAAGAGAAGGAAAAGCCGGAGAAAAAAACCGACAACAAACCCGGTATCAACTATCTGAAACTATACAAACAGGAAAGACAACTCTTCAATACTATATTGAAATCATTAACCAAGCTTCTGAAAAAAATACTTAATGCCATAAAAATAAAATACATGACAGGATCCTTCAGCCTGAAAGATCCCTACTACAACGGGCTTTGTTATGCTATTCTGGCTCCATTTTGCAGACATAATATCAAAATTGTCCCAAATTTCGAAAACCTGTACTTCTTCAGAACAGACATTTATCTTATTCCCACCAGAGTAATCCTGCTGATGGCAGCTTTCATAATCTGCCTCCCCTGGCAGGGAATATACAGAGTGTGGAGAGAAAACAGAAATCAATGGAGTTCAAATGGAGACATGATGGAGTAACCGGAAATAAGGAGTTTTGAGACCATGGAGTACCAATGGAGGACCTGTGGAGTAAATTCATCCGACAATCGTTTAACTACCAAAACAAACTTTTTTGCCACATGAGTTTGATTTTTTGGGAAAACCGCTTTTTGAAAAAAGCTCATTTCCCAAACCCTTCCGGCAAAAACTTTCGGTGCATTATTTTTTTGCTCTTTTTTTATTTTGCTTTCTGCATATCAATCTTCATATTCCCATTCCCAATACTCCTGTTTTTCAAGGAAGGAGGTTCGGAGGAAACCCCGCTTTTCCAAAAAAGCTTGGTTCCCTCTGAGGGTTTCAAATCCCCCGATCCACAATGCGACTGAATTAGTAAAACTTACTCCAATTTCCAGCCCAATACTCTTGTTTTTCAAGGAGGGAGGTTCGGAGGGCAACCTCGCTTTTTTAAAAAAGCGTGGTTCCCTCTGAGGGTCCCCAAATCCCCGTCGGTCCCTGGTCGGTCCCCAATTCAAAAGTTTTGGGATGGAGGTCCGGAGGAAACTTTTTCCAAAAAAGTTTTCTCCGGGAGCTGGGAATACGGCTGATGAGGTTGTTTACCGCTGCGTGTTTGCCTGTGGGCGAACCTGAGGGTTCGCGTCGGGGTTGCAAACCCCTCCTACGATCCCTGTCGAATGTTTACCGTTATTAGGGTTGCCGGCGGTTCAGGGTGAATTATGGGACCCGGGGCAGGCGTAATGCGACTGAATTAGTAAAACTTACTCCAATTTCCAGCCCAATACTCTTGTTTTTCAAGGAGGGAGGTTCGGAGGGCAACCTCGCTTTTTTAAAAAAGCGTGGTTCCCTCTGAGGGTCCCCAAATCCCCGTCGGTCCTAACCCCTCCGGTCGGTCCCCAATTCAAAAGTTTTGGGATGGCGGGTGCCTGCCCGCAGGGTGGGCGCGGGGAAACTTTTTCCAAAAAAGTTTTCTCCGGGAGCTGGGCATACGGTTATGAATCTTTTTTCCAAAAAAGTTCCCCCTGAAAAACGGTATCCCCGAAAAACAAATCGGGAAAATCTGTCTTGAGATTTTCCCGATTTAAAGTAAAAAACCAGATTAAAATCAGTCGAGTTTTGCTCTGTCTTCGCATTCCCTGATCACATTGAGTGTGGAAATCCTACCAACAACAATACCCTGAACTTTAACTTCCTCAATGGGATGCCAGGTTGCTTCTTCCCGGTTTCTGCCGAGGCCGGCCTGTTTTTCTTCCATATAAACGAATTTGACGGAATTGGTCTGGTTGCCCACATTGACAACCGCCATCTGTCCTTCGTATTCGATAGTATGCTGAGGCACTACCAGAAGAATGTCGCCATCCATTACGAAGGGTTCCATGCTTCTGCCTCTTACTCTGAGCATATGTGTTGCTCCATAGGTGATGCTTCTGGGAAGCACATGTTCAGCAACTATGGAATCAGTAGTGAAAGCTTCACCTGCGCCAACGGGCAGTTCAACTTCCTGTACAGTTGATTTTTCACCGGAATCAATGTCCTGAATCGGAACAATTCTTTCAGGGACATACTTTTCCTTAATCAGACCTTCGATATTGCGAAGCATTTCGAAAATCTTCTTATTCTCGAAGTTTTTCTGTTCCGCATTCTCTCCTTTATCTGCGCCATTGGAGCCGTTGCGTCTTTCATCACCGGTTTCCGGCTGAAGCAGAACTTCTTTGCTGATTGAAAGAGCAGAAGAGATCTTGTCAAGGGTCTTGTCTTCAGGGAAATGTTCGCCTTTTTCCAGTTTGGAAATGTAAGGCTGTGTTACGCCGATTCTCGAAGCCATCTGTCCCTGAGTCAGTCCGGCTTTCTTTCTGGCGACCTTGATTCTCTCAGCGAGAACACCTTTGTCTGGTTTTGTGTAGTCCTGATACATATTACCACTCCATTTTGTCTATATAACTTATAATAATACAATTTAAACCGAACTCGCAATATCCTCTTGATATTCCCAAAAAACATTTTATTTTTTTAATATATTCAAAGCGGTATTGCAAAGTATGTCGGTTCGTGCCTCATCTTTTATATAAGCTCCGGTTATCCGTTCAAGCTCAAACTCCTGATTAAAATAGGGAGAACCGCTTCCGAAGAGTATTCTGCCTGAACCAATAACATCTGTCATTCTTTCAATAAAGTCCCTTCTGTAGATCCCGGATGTTTCCATGGTTACATTGGGGCAGTTTGAAAGCATATCTTCCGCATCTGCCATCATTATTCCGCAGATATTAATCTGTCCTGAGGAAGTAACGATAAACGAAGTATCAGGGAACTCCTTTGCCAGATACTCCATCTGCCGGGGATGCGAAACCCTTGTATGTCCGCCGGCTATCATTATGGGTTTTCCATAACCGGCAGCTTTTTCCACAACTTTTCTCACTGCAGGGGAAGTAAGGGGACACTGCTCCTCCGCAGGATTGATAAAAAGACCGTCCAAACCGAGTTCGCAAAAGATCCTGTCGATTTCTGACAGAGCATATTCCCCCCTCCAGGGATCAACTCTGCCGAAAGCGTTGTATTTTCCGGGATATTTTTTTACAAGGGCTGCCACCCGGTTATTTTCAGGCTCAAAATGATACTCCGGCGGTTTAAACGGCAAAAGAACCGCCTGGTCTATTCCCAGGCGGTTCATATTTAAGCTTAGGTTTTCTTCCGATAATTCCATACCGAAAAGTGATTTTCCGGTATATGTATGGAAATCAATCTTCATTTCGCCTTTATGGCATTATTCTTCATCTTTTGAAGAATAAGCTGTTTGCAGAATGACGCCTTTCCTTGACGGGTTGGCAACATAATTGAGAAGATGTTCCACTTCGGGAGTTACTTCAACGGTCTGCCTCACTGTCTCAATAGCATCAACCCTTTTCTGTTTGCGGCTGGTGATTATTGAGATAGCTTTTTTCAGAGCGTTGCGGGATTCAGATGTAAGACCTCTTCTTCTGAGTCCGGGAATGTTTAAGCCCATAATGCGGGCAGGCATTCCTTCCACCAGAGTAAACGGAGGAACATCCTGAATAACCTTGGAATATCCTGCGACCATTGCCATTTTGCCTATACGGGCAAACTGATGGATACCGCAGAGTCCTCCGAAGGTTACCATATCTTCAACTTCAACATGGCCTGCAAAACCTACATAGTTGGCAATGGTATTATCACTGCCCAGTTTGCAGTTATGGGCGACATGCACATAAGCCATGAGGAGATTGTTGTTTCCGATTATTGTGCGGGTTCCGGGTTCAGCACCTCTGTGAACGGTAACATATTCTCTGAAAACATTACCATTTCCGATATCAGTATAGCTGGGTTCCCCATTATACTTAATATCCTGAGGCCATTCACCGATAACGGCTCCCTTGAAGAATCTGTTGTTTTCTCCAATTGTAGTCCATCCGGTAATTAACACGGATGATTCAATGACATTGCCCTTGCCGATTACGACATTTTTACCGATGATGCTGAACGGACCTACTTCCACATCATCAGCTATCTGAGCGCCGTCTTCGATTATTGCGGTTGGATGTATCTTAATCGTAGTAATTGCTCCTTCCTGTGGACTTAGCTTATTCGTAGTTTTTGATTACTTTTACTATTTTTTCCCTGTCTTCGGCAGTTACAGCCGGATGAACCGGTATGGAAACAACTTCTTTGCAAAGCTGATCCGCCACAGGGAAGGAAAGCTCATCGTATCCCAGTTCCTTATACAGGGTCTGCGAAGGAATTGTTACGGGATAGTAAACTCTTGAACCGATTCCGTTCTCTTTGAGATACTCCACAAATCTGTCTCTATCCTTTTTTACCTTGATGGTATACTGATGATAGCAGTGAACGCATTTTTCATCGCTAACAGGCAGTTCCAGCCAGTCGAGTCCTTTGAGATGTTCGGTGTAGTATGCAGCATTTTCTGATCTTGCCTTATTGAATCCATCCAGCTTCTCAAGCTGTCCCAGTCCAATGGCTGCAGAAATGTTGGTCATACGGTAATTGTATCCCAGCACTTTGTGATCATATCCGCCGGTGTCTCCATGCTCTCTGAGGAGTTTGAGTTCCGTATAGACATCATCATCATTGGTGATAACCATTCCACCTTCTGAGGTGGTCATATTCTTGGTGGGATAGAAGCTGAAAATACCTGATTTTCCGAATGTACCCACATGCCTGCCGTTGTATTTGGCGCCATGAGCCTGTGCTGCATCTTCGACGAGAATCAGGTCGTATTTTTCAACCAGTTCCATAATCTTGTCCATATCGCAGGGATGTCCGTAAAGATGGACAATAAGGAGAGCCTTGATACCGGGGATGTTTTTCAGAAAGTCCTCGATCTTGTCGGCATCGATATTGAAAGTTTTATCTTCCACATCGCAAAATACCGGTATTGCGCCGGTATAAAGTATGGAATTTGCAGTAGCCACAAAGGAGAAGGGAGTAGTTAAAACCTTATCTCCAGGCTGAACTCCCGAAGCTTTAAGGGCAAGATGAAGGGCAGTAGTTCCTGACGATGCAGCTATGGCATACTTTGCGCCAGTATAATCAGCAAAAGCTTTTTCAAACTCCTGCACGGTTTTGCCGATGGAAAGCATTCCCGACTCGAGAACTTCCATCACTTTCTGTTTTTCAACATCATCAATTAAAGGTTTTGCAACTGGAATCATATTATTCTTTTTCGGGAAAAAGGGCGAAACTCATCTCGCCCTGAGCGACGACTTTGCCGTCGACCTTGGCGATGCCTTTTACCTTGCCCATATTTCCCCTGCCTCCTATCATTTCAACTTCGAATATAATGGTATCTCCAGGGGATACAGGTTTTTTGAACCTGAATTTTTCAATTCCTGCAAGGAAAGGTACTAATTTTTCGCCTTTCCTTGAAGCCATAATCATAATTCCGCCAACCTGTGCCATTGCTTCCATCATCATGGCACCGGGCATAATAGGATTTCCAGGATAATGCCCCTGAAAGAAGGGTTCGTTAATAGTAACATTTTTAAGACCCCTAGCCCGTACGCCATCTTCGATCTCAAGCATCTTATCCACCATTAAAAAGGGGTAACGGTGAGGTAATATCTTGAAAATTTCCTTTATATCTATCATATCAGCCTCCTGATTCATAATGAGCACTTGCTCAGCATTGTTTCAACAAATTTCACATTCAGTTTGTGACTGGGTTTAACTGCATAAACATGCCCTTTGATACAGGCATTTGCCAGAGCCAGATCCCCAATCAGATCCAGCAGTTTATGCCTTACTATTTCGTCAGGGAAGCGCGGAGGATTCATATATCCATCCTGTTTGATAATCAACGCATTATCCAGACTACCTCCCAAAGCAAGGCTTCTCTCAATCAGAGCTTTTACCTCTTCATAAAACCCAAAAGTCCGCGCCGGCGCAACATTTTTTATATAATCATCAGGATTATCTCCAAAAAAGGCGCTCTGAACTCCTGCGAAGGGATGGTTGTAATCGGTGGTACACGCAGCGGAGAAATTATCCGCAGGCATTCCCAACACCATCGAATCTCCGTCTTTCACAAAAAAGCTTTCCCTGATTTCTGCAATTTGTTTTTCAATACCCTGACAGCTTATGCCTGCATCCTGAAGCGCCTTTGCAAAGGGAAGAGCGCTGCCGTCGTAAATAGGCATTTCATCTCCCGATGCTTCAACCTTCAGGTTATCGATCCCAAAGGCATGGCAGGCAGAGAGAAGATGTTCTATGGTATTAACCACAACACCATCTTTTCCGATAGTTGTGCAACGGGTGCAGCTCACCACATTTTCAACACCGGCTTTAATCTCAACACCGTTTTTCAGAAAAACAATGCCTGTTCCCACAGGAGCCGGATGTATTTCCATGCGGCATTTCTGCCCTGTATGAATCCCTGTTCCTTCAAGAACGAAGGATTTATTAACCGTTTTCTGGGTTTTGATTCTGTTTTCCATATCAGTTAGCTTTTCTGTTCTGAACAAGGGGGACGACTCTGCTTTCGCTTGAATTGGCTTTGTCCTCTGCGGGTCCTGTGGTGGGGGTGTCCGCTCCGGGTGTCGCCGGTGTCTGAATAATAGCAGAATTATCAGCCGGTTTCAAAACCAGTTCTACAGGGTAGTAAGAACCGCCCTCGGGAGTAGTCACGATCTCAACCACCTTTTCACTGTTGGGTTTAAGATCGATTGCTGCAAAAATCAGCTCGGTTGGGTATCTGACAAGAATGGTTTCCATAAGTCTGCCGTCTATGACAAAGCTTCCTCTTGCAAGGTTTCCCTTTGGCACAAAATAGAAACCAATCCGCTTTACGCTTGATGTGGGGTTTTTCAGTCTAACTTTAAAACGGTAGAAAACGCCGTAGTTTCCATTGTTTGGCTCGCCTGACACTGCATCGATAAGCCAGGGGGCAAGACCTATGGACATGGAAACATTGTCATCTTCCGCCACATTGTATTCAATTTCTTCTTCCAGATTTGCGGGGGTGAAAATTCCCTTTGGGTGAATTTTGAAAGGATCAAAGGGCTGTGTAAGAATAGGCATATTCTTACTGCTGCCGTCGCTCTCGAGCTGTGAAGAGTTTTTCACAACAACTTCGATTTCTTTTCCCTTTCTGAGCTGAAGATGTGTATATCCGCAGACAATCTGTTCGTTTCCGAGCTGGGTATCAATAATTGTAATCGATTTTCCCGGAGGAATATGAATGGAATAACCAATGCCCTTCTGGTAGATTTCCAGAATACGCATTGCTGCGGCGTGGCCCACTGTTGTGCCGTAACGGTCGGGACCGCTCATTGCGCCGCCTGTCATTACCTGAACAGTTTCGTTGGTTGGATTTTTCAGCTCGATCCAGAGTCTTCTCGGAACTCTGTCCGCATTCTGATGATAATATAATAATCTTGAAGGAGTGTACTGGTCTATCTTACCCTGAAAGAGAATTCCATCCTGGCTGATGCGCTCGGGTCTGTCGCTGACCATAAGCTGCTTGCTCTCGGAAAATCCTTCTCCTATGTTGGTGATAACGACCTGAACATCCTGATTGACGGTGTAATAGCCTTCACCTTTAATAGTAACAGGAACTGTTGCTGTAAGGGTTTTTCCCTTTTCGAGCTTTGCCTCAACCCTGATGTTTTCTCCGGGTTCGATTCTGGCTCCGGGTTTGAGTTTAATATTGTTAACGCAGGCGTTTCTTGCAGCAAACTGAAGGACTTCCTTCGGCGCCGGATCTCCTGCAACTTCGGTTTCAATCTTTTCGGGGAAATATGCGGGATAGTCGAGAATCCGCACATACAGGTGGGTTTTTGCCTCGCCTCTTCTGAAGACAATCTTGCTTGAACCGATTCCTGTTCCTCTGATCTGTATGGTATCGTCTTCCTGATTTATATAAACTCCAACATTGCCGGTATCGTATTCCTTTACGATGGGACCTTTGGCATTGCCGAGAGCTTTTACTGTGATCATTGAGTTTATGGGCATTTCCACATTGCCCGGATTAAGATAGAAAGAACCTTTATCAATAGCTTCTTTCAGATTCTTCACCCAAAGGGCTGCCAGACTTTCAGGTTTCGACTTGTTAAGTTTTGCCTGCTGGGGGGTAACGATTACGATGAGTTCGGAACCCCACATAATTTTGATGCCCGCTTTGTCTTTCACCGCTTTTACATCATTGGGACCCATGGTTGTTCCAAGGAGTGAATCGATCCGTTCCTGAACGAGGCGCGCCCGTTCATCAGCATCCTTTTTACCGACGCCTGCCACCCTGAACACTACTTTTCCGTTAACAATGACTTCACCGTCATCCTGGGCAAAAGCGCTGCCGGGTAAGAACAGCAGGACAAGAATCCCGATTATCCGTACGATTAAACTGGTTTTCATGGTTCTATACAAATACATTTTCTGTCATTTTCTTTATTGTAATACTTCTTCCCTACTTCAGGAAGAGCAGGCTACACCTGCTGCACAGCTCCAGCGTGTTCCTCGAGCTGTTTGATTCTGGCTTCCATATCCCTGATAGTTTTTATCAGAGAGGGAAGCCTCTGCAGGGCGCCATTAAGTCTGAGGGCTTCATGATGGGGTTTTGCGGGAAATCCTGATACAATCATATTTTCCGGTATATCGTGGGTTACCCCGCCTCTACCGGCCACCACCGTGTTTGATCCGATTTTGATATGGGGAGCAATTCCCGCTTGTGCTGCAACTGTTACATTGTCGCCTATTTCACAGGATCCGGCGACACCCGACTGGGAAACAAAAACGCAATTTTTGCCGATATGGTTATTGTGGCCAATCATAATGAGATTGTCGATTTTTGTTCCGTCGCCTACTGTAGTAGCGCCTGTAGTAGCTCTGTCGATGGTAACATTGGCTCCGATTTCCACACGGTTGCCGATTATGACTTTTCCAACCTGGGGAATTTTATACCGGGTTCCACTGTCCTCGACGAAGCCGAATCCGTCTGCACCGATAACAGTGCCGCTGTGGAGCATAACTTCCTCGCCTAAAACGCAATGATCATAGACAGAGGCAAAGGGATAAATAATTGAGCCTTTTCCGATTGTAACTCCATCGCCAATGTAAACATGGGGGAATATCGTTACATTGTCTCCAAGGACGCAATTGTCGCAAATTATAGCATATTCACCAATGGAAACATTATCGCCAAGGGTGACATTTTTGCCGATTTTAGCTGATTCTGAAATTGAACGATCAGGAAGGTGTCTTTCATAAAAAACTCCCAGGGTCTTGGCAAAAGCTACCCTGGGTTTCTGAACAGTAATACACGGAATACTGATTTTCTCCCTGAATTTTTCATAGACATTATCGCTGGCAATCAGAGCGGAAGCCCATGATTCAAGGGCTTTATCCAGAGTTTTGTGATCTTCCACCCAGGTTATTTCACCGGGTTCCACATCATCAATACCTGCTATGTCATTTATCGTAATATTTTCGCCTTTTAGTTTGCCGCCGAGTATTTCAGCGAGTTCCGTCAATGTTATTGATGCTCGTGATTTAATCATGCCTGTTACTCTTTCTTACCACCTGAAGCATTTTTGGATTTTTCGAGTTCCGTGATCTTTACCTTTACATCATCGGTAATGTCTTCTCCACCATATTCCATCACAGATCTGGACGCTGCATTATTCAGGACCAGGTCAAGCTTCTTTTCTTCCATTACCCTGGTGGATGCTTCTCTTGCTTTGGCTACAAAAGTGCCAAGAATTCTTGCCTCTTTGGCAGCAAATTCCTTAGTAAGTTTTTCGAGATTCTTCTGCTCTTCCGGTGAAAGTTCTTTACCGCCAAACTTTTCCTGAAGCTGCTGTGCCTGTTTCTGTTTTTCATTAAAGAATGACTTGAAATCAGGATCCTCAGCAATGAGTTTATCAGAATCTATATAACCAACTTTCAGATCCCTGCTTTTCTGAGCGCTTTCATCGGTAGTTTTGTTGTCAACCTTACAACCGCTGAAACAAAAAGCAAGACAAAGCATAATTGATGCTGCTATAACCTTAAAGCTTTGAAATTTCATTTAACCAACATCCGTTCCTTTCATTTGGGTCAGTCAGGGCAGCCCGGGTTAATTGGAAGCGCCCTGGGGTTTGATTTTCTTAACAGCTTCCAAAGCCTGGTCATTAAGATCGGAGCCGTTAATATTTACTGTATATGCACCGACAACGACAGTTACATTATTATCTTTTGCAATTGTTTCAACCTGTCTGTTGATATCGGCAATGATTTCATTATACTTACGCTGACGGGCATCCTTCAGCTTTTCCCATGATTCCTTTTTCTCCTTGTTAGCTTCCATCTGTTTGTCAACAAGTTCTTTCTTCTTGCGTTCAAACTCGCTGGCAAGCTGCTTCTGGTATTCTTCCATCTTTTTGGAGAATTTCTCTCTTACCGCATCAAATTTCTGCTTGGAACGGGCTTCAATCTCTCCTACTTTGCCTTTCATTTGCTGCTCAAGAGCCTGCATTTCTGATGAAATAGCTTTCTGCTTATCTTCGAGCTGTTTGCGGACCTGATCCGGCACATGAACTGCAACCTCACCCTGAGAACCGGGTTTCTTGCCTTCACCCGCCATTTTTGAAGCTACGCGGTCTTTAACTCCCTGAAGCTGACGGTCAACATCTCTCTCAAGCTTATTGCGGTAAGCTGACAGAGCTTTCTCATTGGCTGCTCTTTCCGATGAATCGAGGGCGTCAAAGTCTTTTCTCAGCTCATCTCTTTTTGCAGCTATCTTTGAATCTTCATCTGAATAGAGTTTGTTAAGCTCATCCTGATACTGCTGTCTTTCCTCGTCATCCTTGGCAGCCTGCATTTTGAGCTGAAGGTTGACTTTTTTCACATTGTTCTCTTTTGAGAGAGCATCTTCGAAACTTGCAACCTGCGCTTCAAGATCCCGCTTTTTGACAAGCAGTTTTTCCTGACTCTTCTTTTCAATCTCCAGTCTTTTGGCGGCAATCTGCCTTTCCTTCAGCTCCTGAAGATCTCTGGATTCGTTATAAACTCTTGTGGAAAATTCCTTTTCCCATTTTGACAGAGGTCTGTTGGGATCTTTCTGGGCTTTTTCATACTCGCCCCGCATTTTTGCCTGATAGCTTTCGAATTCAGCCTTCTTGACATTGGCTTTGGCCATAAACTCTTTCTGGAGTTTTTCCACTTCGCCTTTTGCCTCACCCATGATCCTGTCTCTCTCGGCGAGAAGTCCCTTTTCCATTTCTTTATGGAATTTCATCATCTTATCGCTAAGCTGATCGCTCACACCTTTAAGAGCTGTGGGATCAAAAGGATTGGGTCCCAGCTTGCTGATTTCCTCGTCATATTTTTTCAGAGTTTCGAAATCAGGATGTTCCTGAATGAGCTTGCCGTATTCAACAATACCAAACTCATTGGGTGGTTTTTCCGGTTTCTCCGGTTTTGGCATAAGGCTCGACGGAATATAGGAAACCAAAGTTTCCCTGTATGTCCATCCGAGAAAACCTAAACCGCCTGCAACAAGCAGAACAATAAGTATTTTTATGGCAATCTTAAAGCCGTTACTTTTAAATATACCCATACGGGAGTTCTCACTTCATTTCGTCGGCGACTTCGCTGGTGATGTTGATGCCGCCGTACAGTATGTTTTCCTTATCGACTACTATGCTCAGGCCCTTTGTCTTGGCTACCGTTTCAACAGTTCTGTTTACTTTTCTGAAGATAGGGGCGTGAAGGTCATCACTTTTTTTCTTCAGATCATCCATATATGACATCTGAAGCTGACCAGCTTGTTCCTGTGTCAGTTTTTTGGTTTTTACTTCCTGTTCAAACGCCTGTCTTGCAGCTTCCTTTATTTTTTCCATTTCTTCACGGGCTGTTCTGAAATCTTTCAGACTCATAACAACGGACTGGTCGAAATAGCCGACTTTCGACTTGGCTGTGAGAGCGTCGATTTCCTTATCTGTGGGAGGGGTGATGGTTTTGTTGGCTTTCATAAACTCAACTACATCATTGGTAATGTCCTGGGTTCCACAAACAACGATCTTTTTATCGAGAATGGTGTTGAGACCTTTTTTGACAGCTATGGTTGCAATAGCAGCTTCAGCTCTTTTCATGAGAGGGTTTTTAATGGTGTTTTCCTGAACGGAAACTTCTCTCTCATACTTACTGAGGATTTCCTGTATCTTTGCAATATCTTTGGGGTCATTCTTGTTGAGACCTTTGGTTTCTGTCTCTATCTTGGCCTGAATACTTTTTCCGTATTCTTCCATTTTCTTCTGGGCATCTACAAATTCGGGAAGTTCATAAATCTTATCACGATCAATGGCGCCCACATTAGATGTTACCACGGGCTGTTTGTCCGCTTTTTTCATCTTGTCCATGTAGAAAAATCCCGCTGCGATGGCTCCGACAACCAGAACCACTACAGCAATAACTACAAACAGTTTACTGTTATTTCCCTTTTTTTCTTCTGACACTTTGAATTAAACCTCCTGCAGGGAACTCAATTAATATTTCATCAACACAGATTAGAATGTCTGTCCGATACCAATGGATGTTCTTCCGCCAGCTTCGCCGGAAGAATAGTCGAGACGGATTACGCCGAGGCCCAGAGTGGGGAATACGATTCTGAGGCCTGCGCCGCCGTCAGCATAAAGTCTGCGCCTTGAGTCGCTGGGGAACCAGGCATTGCCTGCGTCAGCAAATACTGCGCCTTTGAGGAATTTTATGTTTGCAATGGGGAATCTGTATTCCGCATTGAGAACCACCATACGGGTTCCGTAGAACTCATTCTGTGAATAACCGCGGATTGTATCGGTGCCGCCCACATAGAATGTTTCGGTTACCGGTATGTCTTCCAGTTTTCCTCTGATAATGCCGCCCCATGCTCTGAGGGCGATGGTCGATTTGTTTTTCTTACCGATAGGAATATACTTTCTCATTTCGAGCTGGTATTTCTGGTAGTCGTAGGTTCCGCCAAAGACGCCGCCGGCAAAGCTGGTTGCCAGATCAATGTATCCGCCCTCTGTGGGGTCGAATACATCATTACGGGTGTCATAAAGTGCGCCTACGCCGCCCACATTGAGAGTACCTTGTGAAACGCCGGTGGGTTCGTATTCTGAATCAGCCGATCTCGAAATTTTGATTGTTTCGTGACGGAATGAGAGGAAGCCGCGGAAGTCATCGGTTATCTTCTTTCCAAAAATGATGTTTCCGCCGATTCGTTTATCATCATACAGTGCATAGCGTTTATCGTCAATAGTTTCGCCTATGGGCTGTCTGAGTTCGTAGTAGTAGTTTCTGTAGAGGCCCACACTGATTGAATCCTGATTTTTGTTGATAGCCGGGTTTGTGTAGTTGCCGCTGAGTGCGTCAACATTGGCGCCTCTCTGCCATGAAAAACCTGCGCCCTGGCCTGTGCCGGCGATGTTCTTTTCGCTGTATGAAATGGCTCCGGTGATACCTGATCTTACTGCGCTGGATCCGCCGCCGGTGTAGCCGACGCCGATGGTGGCAAGACCGGTCTTCTGCTCGGTCATTTTAAATACAAGCACCACATTGCCGGGCTTGCTTCCGGGTTCGGGTTCCACATTTACTTTTGCAAAGTAACCAAGGTTGTTAAGTCTTTCAATGTCCTTTTTCAGTTTTTTCTGCTGAAGGACTTCGCCTTCCTTAACTCTGATATTGCGGTAAACCACATAGTTTTTGGTTCTGGCTTTTGATCTGCCTTCAACGGGTGAAATTTCGATCTTAATCGCCTCAACCACAGCTTCGATTACCTGAATGGTTACAAATCCTTCTTTATAATCAACCTGGGGGCGGATTGTGTCAAGCACATATCCTTCGTCTTCATAGAATTTGGATATGGTTGTTGTATCCTCTTTCAGCTGCTTGGTGTTAAGAAGATCTCCCTTTTTGAGACTTACCATTGCTCTGAGTTTATCCTCGGGGAAAAGTGAGCTTCCTTTAACATCAACACCTTTTACGGTCATACCTTCCTGAATGGAGAGAAGCAGTTCGCCGTCGCTGGTGAAGTTGACTTCCTTGGTATGGGTGGGTTTAAGCTGATAGCCCAGTGATTCGTCATAATAATAGTCGATTTCAGCTCTGTCTGCTGCCAGAACTTTTGTATTTAAGATCTTCCCTTCCTTGGTCTGGATAAGTTCGGTAAGCTTTGAAGCGGGAACTATCTTGTTGCCAAGAATGGTGATTTTTCTTACGATAGGATTTTCAGTAAGACGGAATACCAGTTTGACGCCGCCGGCAAAATAAGGAGTGTCTATTTTCACATTTGTGAAATATCCCATCTCGAATATTGCCTGCTGGTCGGCTCTGATTCTGGGTTCGATAACATTTTCGCCAACTTTGCTGCGAATTACGGCAAGAATATCGTCGGTGGGGATCTGGGTGTTTCCGACAACTTCAATGGCAGTGATTCTGATATTGGCTGACTCCTGAGTCGGGCTGGAATTCTCTTTCATAAGGTCCGGTTTATCTTCAACCGAAGGTTTCTTAACATCTTCGCTGCTCTCTACGGCAGGGGCTGATGCTGCTGCAGGCTGTGCAGACTGGGGAGCCGGTACTGCCTGAGCGGGCTGGGGAGCCGGGGCAGGCTGGGCAGACGCTTCAGACTTGGGAGCCTGAACGGTCTGGGATGCCTGTGCGGATTTATTTTCAGATGCTGCTGCTTTGGGAGTGCGCTTTCTTGAGCGTTTTTCCTTAACAGGAGCAGTTGTCTGTGCTGTTTTTGCAGGTTCACTTACTGTTGTTTTTTCAGCAGGCTGCGGATTTGCAACGGGTGCAGCAGCAGTTTCCACAGGCTTCGCTGCCTCTGCGGGCTTTGCGGGTTCTGCGGATTTTACTGTTTCAACGGGTTTTGTTTCCTCAACCGGTTTTGAAGCTTCTGCAACTTTTTCAAATGAGCTTTTTTCTTCTGCTGTTTCCTTTACTACAGGCTGAGCCTGCTTAGAAACCTGAGGCTTCACTACGGATGCTGAATTCTTTGCTTCTCTTCTCTGCTTTTCCTCTTCATAGAAACTTTTCTTGGGAGCGGCAGATTTAACAACTTTTTTTGATGAGCTGTTTTTAGTGTCTGATTTTGTCTGCTTTGCGCCGTCAACGGAATTTGATGACTGATCTGATGTAACAGCAGTGCTGTTTTTTCCGTTGCCTGCAGAATCCGTTTTCTGTGCGGCCCAGCCTCCAACGGCCAGGAATGCGAAAAGGACTGCCGCCAGAACGACGGTGTAGAGACGCATTTTCATATTGTGAACCTCCGGACGAGTTTTTCTTCTATATAGAAGTATTTTATTGTATATGAAAAATAAGATCCTGCTTTCGGGATCAGGATTTGCTTCGACGATTTGAAGCATTATCCTTCATGTAGTGTAATCCCGTATTTTTATTCCATGTTATTTTTCAGATATTCTCTTAAACGCCAACAGAATTCTTTTATTTTCCATGTTAAGGGGTTTTTACATTTCGCGAAGCTGCATTGCTTCGGTAAAAAAGCGGTTTCCCGCCATACGGGCTGAAATCCAGGTGGTTATTGAAACTGCCGCCGGCAGCATATACATGATGACAATCTGATATCTTACCGAATCCGCCGGATCAGCACCTGCTATTATCTGACCCGTCATCATTCCCGGAAGGGATACGATCCCAACAACCATCGTATTGTTAATAACCGGTATCATCGCAGCTTTTATAGCCGCAGCCACAGACTCGCCCAGAGCCTGTTTGGGTGTTGCTCCCAGAGAAAGCCTGGCTTCTATCTTATCCCTGTTTGATTTGATTTCGGAATAGAGGCGGTTAAACAGAATGGAAGCTCCATTCATGGAATTTCCAATTAACATTCCCATTATAGGGACAATATACTGTGGATTGTACCAACAGTCAACCTTTAAAATCAAAGATGCAATAATTCCCATCACGATAATCGAACCTGCAGTTATAGAAACTACTGCAATCAGAAATGCGCCGGGAGTTTTTTTCTCTCTTCTCGCTGCGTCAAATCCCGCAACAGTAATCATTGTAACCACAAGAATAACAACAAAATACCATTTGTCGGATTTAAAAACAGCCCTCAGAACATACCCCACCGCCATAAGCTGAAAGAAACATCTCACCGTGGCAATCATCAGTTCCTTTTCAAGCTTCGTTTTCTCTATGTAACTGAAGACAATGGCAATCACCATAAAAATAAGGGAACAGGCGAGGGATATTTCATCTATCTTAATATATGAAGTATGCATCAGGACACCGGTTCCATCATCATAATCCTGCCTCCGGCTTTTTCAGCGTGCTCAGGTATATGGGTTACCATTATTATTGTAGTGTTTTTCATTTTATTAATACCGGCGATTATCTCAAGCACACCGGCGGCAGAAGCAGCATCGAGGGAAGCTGTCGGCTCGTCAAGAAGCAGAACATCAGGGGAATTTGCAATAGTCCGCAAAATATTCACCCTCTGCTTCTCCCCCACCGAAAGTCTGTCCGGATCCCGTTTGAGAATGGACGGGTCGAAGCTGAACCAGGGAAGAAGGGTTTCTATTTCTTCTTTTTTCGCCTTAAGATCAGCGCCGCAGAGAGAAGGCCCGTAGAGGATATTATCAAGCACCGTTCCTTCAAACATAGAGGGAATCTGCATTACAAGCCCTATGCTGCGCCTGAGTTCAGTAACCGGCAGTTCTGCGATGTTCTTTCCATTATAAAAGATACTTCCTTCATCGGGATCTTCAAGCCGGTTTAAAAGTCGCAGTATGCTTGATTTCCCGCAGCCTGAGGGTCCCATAATAACAAAAATCTCCCCTTTTTCAACGGAAAATGAAACACCATCCGGTATCCTTTTAGTTACCGGATTACTATCCTTATCAGGAATAGTTCTGATTTTGACTAAATTTTCAGCCCTGACTGCAAACACTTCTAAAAAACCTTTTCAAAGACAAATCCAACCCTGTATTCAGGATTGGATCTGCTTCAATTGTTAATACTTCCGGTGGTGTCAGTTTCAGGCAGATTTCAGGCTGCTGAATGCTTCTTCTTCGGATTTGAAGATTCCAAAGATTTTGACCAGTCCGGTAATATTGAATATTTTCTTAATCTGAGGGTTATTACAGACTAAATTGATACAACCGTCTTTTTCCCTCACCCTTTTGAGAGCGCCGATGAGAATTCCGAGCCCGGTGCTGTCGATATATCTAACGCCTTCGAGATTGATAATAAGGTTGTAATTACCTTTTTCAATAAGCTCGGTTATAATCTCCTTAACGCGTGGAGAGGTGTAAACATCAATCTCCCCCTGCACTTCGATAACCTGGGCGATTTCCTCAAGGGATTTGGTTTCGATCTTGATTTCCAAGATATATCCTCCTTTCGGATGCCTTAATTGCTTTAAAAAGGAGCGCAAACACGGGCGCTCCTGTATAAGCTGCTGATTTCCAGCAGTCACGCTTCAAAACTAAGCTTCTGACGGAGCGGGAACCTCGTTCTCTTCTGCAACGGGTTTTTTGAAGTGAGTTTTGGTCTCTTCGATGTATTTTTTGCCCTTCTCCATCCATTCTTCCGCGTCATCACGGAAATCGTCGGCAAATTCTTTAGCCCTTCTACGTGCTTCAACAGCTTTTTCTCTTAAAATTTCACGGGTTTCTTCGCCGGACTGGGGTGCGAGAAGAACGGCAACTGAAGCGCCGACCAGTGCTCCTACCAGCAGACCAAGCATAAAACCTACGCTCTTTCCATCGTCCATGATACAACCTCCTTGTTTAATTGGGTATCCCCATGTTATTCTACCCTATATCCCTTTTTCCCCTCCTTTTCGGTCATGATATTATATCATTTTTACTGATATAAGTCCATGCCTCGTCAGTTCTTGCCTGTAAACAGCAGGGAAATGCCGGCGATAATCAGCAGATTTGCAAAAAGTTTTGCATAGGTGAATTTTTCGCCGAGGAACAGAATTCCTATGACGAAAATCAGCAGATAACCCGTTGAAAGCATCGGGTAAGCAAAACTGAGAGGCACCTTTGAAAGCGCCGACAACCATGAGAATGTGCTGAGAACATACAGGCACAAACCGAGGAAGATATGGGGTGTAAAGAATAGAAAAACGATTTTGGGTGTTAGTTCAATACCCGCAGGAAGAAGTTCATCGGGATACGCTTCCTGCAGAAGTTTGCGGTTCAGCGCAGCCAGATCCTTTCCTGTGGGGTTTTTAGCGGCATCATTTTTAATCTTATCGGTCAGATCCACACCACTGAATCTGTCTTTGTTATAGAGAGCTGCATCCTGCATCAGGCGGTTGAGATCGCCCACAATGGATTTCTGCAGTTCATCAGACGGTGCGCCCGATGAATTGTAGGCAGAAAGCATCTTTTTTGATTCAGGTGAAAGCTGCTCATAAACATACCCGGATACCGGATCTCCATGTTCTTTGAGCCGGTTCATAAGGGTAGCCGGATTTTTGAGATGTGATAACTGAAAAGGCGTCGAACCTGTGAGCTTGTTAAGACCATGCTTGAACAGGAACTGCCCTCCGATACCAAGCAGAATGGATATTCCTAATAGAACTATGGGACTTTTGAGAAAATTCAACTAACTGACCTCCATAGAAAATCTGCATTAACTTTTATGACTGTTATCAATAATCCTCTTTGTCAATCTCTGGAAGTTTCCATATCGCCGGGGGTTTTGTCCAGAACCGATCTGTGATCGCAGCGGCCTGTTTCCGGATCCAGAACCAGAAGTTCCTTTGATCCTTCATTAATAATCCAGAGTTTTTTCCTGTCTCTTCCCCAGACAGCCTTAACAGGTTTGGTACCGAGTTTGTAATTTTTCAGAGCCTTTTTCTCACTGAGATTATACAGAACAATATTGTTTGTATCTGTGAAAATAAGCCACACTCTGTAGTAAAGGGCGTCCCACAGCATACTGTGAAGAACTTTTCCGCCTGTTTCCGTCAGCTCCTGAAACTTCTTTTCGTCAGCATCGGTTCCGGTTTCAGGTTCAAGCATTTTCACACTGTCTTCCTTTTCATCGGCGACGCACAGAAAAGCACCATCAGGAGAAACTGCAACAACACCGGGCATAAACGGAGCTTTCAGCGACTTGCCGCCGCTCCTCTTATCCGGGTTCACCCAGAGAATATCCTGACTGTTGCCGTTGGTAATAACGAAAGTATTCTTTCCCTGACAGAAAGCGGCATCCTGACAATCGGCTCCAACTGGTATAATACCGGCAATCTGAAGAGTTTTGGCATTTATCAGGGTCAGACTGTTGTTTTCTTTATGAAAAACGACCAGCAGACTGTTATCCTTGTTCACAAATGCTTTCGAAGGGCTTCGATCCACAGGGATTTCAGCTATTTTGGCATTATCTCTGGGATTGACTATTACAACCCTTCCTCCTGCCGAATCGATCAGAGCAAGGAACTGCCATTTTTCATTTTTAACAAAACACAGATTGTTTATATTACATCCATAACTTCTCTTGTCGACAATCTGAAAATCATCTTCCCTCAAAGTCAGCAATTCATCCTGACTTGCGATATAAACCACTGATGTATCAGTGGGTTTGGCATATTTAATTTTTTCCGTATGGGATCGGATTACAGAGAGCCCGATAAGAAACAGGATAAAAAGAATTTCCAGAACCAGAATCCAGGTTTTTTGCCCGATAACAGCCCTGAAGACTCTGCCGGGGACTTTCTTCAGCCCGTCAAGTGTGGGGATTTCCTCCCGGATTTTTTTGACCCTTCTGATATAATCCTTTTCTTCTCTGGCTTTTCTTTCAGGATCGCATATTTTTTCAAGTTCTTCCCTGAACTTAGGCAGGGTCGAATATGATTTCTGTTTGGGATTGAGGGTAACCATCAGCAGTTTGCGCATAGCTTCCGAAACTGCAAGATCACTGGGAACCCGTTCATCGGGTATATCCCTGCCGCCTCCCAGCAGGAAGAACATTATTTTTGAAATTTTATGAATAGACTGTTCAATAACTTCAGGTGAATCTGCATATGAACTGTATGGAAAATCTCCAAAGAAAAACTGAGTGAAGTCATATCCCATAAATGTGATGTTTTTGTTGAGATCAACCATCACATGTTCAATATCTATAGTTTCAAAAGACAGGGGGCGGGGGCGGTTCCACAGAAACTGAACGGCGTCAGCCAGAGTGTCGCCGATTCGCGCCACCTGAGTTTCTTCCAGTTTTTCAATTACGCCGACAAACTGTTCAACGGTAATGCCGTCTATGAACTTTATAACCGCATAGGCTCTCTTGCTCTCCACAAAGTGATCTATAACTTTGGCAAGATTCGGATGTTCGATGTGAGTAATAAACTCCATGGTTTCCGTAAAGCCTGCTACCCGGGCGTTATATTCCTCATCATCCATTTTGGGGATGATTACTTCCTTTATAATTACCCTTTTATCGGTAATGGCAATATCCCATGCTTCATAAGTACCGCCGGTGTCTCTCCACGCGGCGGTTTTTATGATTTGATATCGATCGTTTTTGAGTTTTGTTCCCGGAAGCAGTTGCAAAGACATCAGTTATGGGCCTTTTACATTAGGTTTGTAGAATTTAAGGGTTTCAACCAGTTTCAGAAGTATGGGTTCATACTTTTTATAATTGAGTTTCTCGGTCTTTAACGCCAGAATGTAAGGTCTTTTGTTATTGATGAAGATCACATGGCCCACATCTTTTTTTGTTGTGTTGGCTCTTACATAAATGGCGCCGTTTCCGGCAACTTCAAGAACCTTTTTATCCGTTGCCTCAACCTTTTCCTCTTTAAGGCGTCTGTTGTATGCGATGAAATACTCTTCCAGATTTCCCGGATACTCATCGTCTTCCATAATAACAAGCTGAATGTTTCTCTTATCAGGTGAAGTCAGCCTGATATAATCGGCGGTAACTTCAGTTTTCCATCCTTCCGGAGCCTGAAACTGAACTCCGAATATATCATACTGCATTTTGGTATATTTAACAGCTTCATCAGCTGCAAATACTGCTCCGCTCAGAAGAAGAACAGCTATAAAAGCCAGTGCAATACCTCTTATTCCTCTTAAAACTTTCATACTATGGTTCCTTTCGGGGTTATGGAGAAAATTTATCCCTTTCATGGAAAATTTCCTGCCTGATATTATCAGTAATTGCCCCGATCAATCCCTCTAATTTCTCATTTTTCCTCATACGGAGGAATCAAACCTGATTCCATAAGGAGTTTTGCCGATTCACGGGCATTGTTTATAATTGCCGACGATTTTTCAAAAAGCTGATCTTTACTGAGTTTTAACTTTGCCACTCCCTGTTCAACAGCTTTCATACCTGTTGCAACTGCTACTCCGGGGTAAATTTCCCATTCATCCATAGATGGCAGAATATGATCTTCGTGCATACCCTTCGCTTCCGCAATTTCCGCAAGAGCTTCTGCAGCAGCTATGCACATCTCGTCTGTAATGGTTGAAGCCATAACATCAAGGGTTCCTCTGAAGATTCCCGGAAAACCGATGGAATTGTTTACCTGATTGGGGAAATCCGATCTTCCCGTAGCCACTATAGCCGCCCCTGCTTCCTTTGCTTCCCAGGGCCATATTTCAGGCACCGGATTGGCACAGGTAAACACAACAGCTTTCGGGGCCATGGTGCGGATCCATTCCTTTTCTATCGTATCAGGTCCCGGTTTTGACAGGGCAATTACCACATCAGCACCCTTCATCGCTTCCGGAATTCCGCCCCTTACATTATCACGATTAGTCGTAAGACAGATTTTTCTCTTCTCTTCGCACTCATTAATCAAATCTTCCCTATCTTTATGAAGAATTCCATTAATATCAACCATAATGGCATTTTCGGGATTAACTCCGGCATGAAAAAGAAGCCTTGATATGGCAATATTAGCCGCACCGGCTCCTATCATCGCAATTTTAACATCTCTCAGCTTTTTATCAACAATTTTCAGAGCATTTATCAAACCGGCCAGAGTTACAGCTGCAGTCCCCTGCTGATCATCATGCCAGACGGGTATCTCAGCTTCTTTTCTCAATGTATCAAGAATTCGAAAACACTTAGGCTGCGCTATATCCTCAAGATTGATCCCCCCAAATGTGCCCTCCAGCATACGGCAAACCCGGATCAATTCGTCGGGATCCTTTGTTTTCAGACAAATCGGAAAAGCATCCACCCCTCCCAGATACTTGAAAAGCAGAGCTTTACCCTCCATCACCGGCATTGCAGCTTCCGCCCCTATATCCCCAAGCCCCAGAACCCTTGTACCATCGCTGACCACTGCCACAAGATTCCCTTTGTTTGTATGCTCCATCACCGTTTCAGGATTGGCAGCAATAGCCTTGCAAGGGGCAGCCACCCCCGGCGAATACCAGATGGCAAAATCATCAAAGCTCCTCACAGGACACTTTGGCATAACCTGAATCTTACCCTTATAAAACGGATGCATATTCATAGCATCCTCAGAAGGCTTAGCCGCCTTAGCCAGCAGCTTCTCAACATTATCAGGCATGGGGATCCTCCTAATTAATCAATACGGAAGAATAAACTACACTTCTTGCCCGATATGCCAATACCTGCAGGATTATTGCAGAATTATACCATTTCGGTTCAATTCAGATCATCGTGGTATTTCAAGCCCTTTCATGATACAAAAAAGCACTTCCTGATTAAGACTCACATTGTCAAGCATCGACTCAGTTTTAAACAGAAAAGTTTTTCATCTTAAGAAAATCCGCAACCGGCAAAATTGACAGTAAACCGGAATTTTACTATAATAATATGGAAGCGGAAGGCAAACTGTTATATAATAGTGTGATCTAACGCTTTTTTATCATGGAGTGATTGTTTTAGTGAATCAGGAAACAGTTCTTGAAAAAGTCAGACTCTCTCTTGAAACAGTCGGATATAAACCCGGCTTAATTAAGCGTGATTATAAGTATTATGATTTTTATAAAACCGGAAAGACAAATTCGATTCCTTTAGCCTGTTTTGCCCACAGGGATTCCAACTTCCGTAATGCCTGTATTGGGGTGGTGTTTTCAAATGGACTGTCAGGGAGAGAAAACATCGGACGCCACATTTCTCTTGGAACACCACTATTTTTTGAAATCTCGGAAAATACAATCAGTGAATGGAAACTGGAAAAGAAAACGAATGTTGAGCCTGTTCAGATTGGACAATTTGAGTTTTCCCGGATTGACGAAGTCTTCGAAAAGAATAAGTCTAAGTGGATGCCGGATGCTGTAATAAAAGCCAGAAATTATAATATACAAACAAAAACCAGACAGCTTGATTTTGTGGACATCGGATGTTTCGAATACCTTGATGGTATTTTACATAGAAAGTTTGACGAATTATTAAAAGAGATTATCCGTAATACGAAATCCCGGATACATTCAGAACCCGCAACACAAAGTAATGATTACAAAGATATTTTCCGTCTGATATTCCGGTTCATTTCAGCTAAAGTTTTACACGACAAAAATCATCCTCTGCAGTGGGACTGGAATAACGCAGCCAGCGTTCTTTCCGCAGTGGAAAATTACTATAGCATAAATGACGATATTAGCAAATTCATTCTTGCCAATCAGGGTTTACCGGAACAGACATGGGAGCAGATTAAAACTTCCATCTCTTTCAATAATCTTTCTGTAAACGATTTAGCTTATATCTATGAAAATTCGTTCATAACCAATGAAACAAGAAAAGAATTCGGAACCCAC
>JAJTBE010000044.1 GCA_021287065.1 Bacillota bacterium | reverse complement strand
CAATACCCCGAAACTCTTTATTAGCAAAAGCAACAGCATTCCCATCAACCATCAGAATCACACTCCAGGCATGAAATATTAATAAAAGCTCGTTCGTGATAAAGCGAAAAAATTCCTTGAAAAATGTATATAAAGATCAGCACATTGGCTCTCCCCTACATTTAGCATTATGTTTGTGTTTTTGGAATTCACAGGGGGAAGCGAGGTTGATTAACCGGGGGACAGGCGGGACGCCTGTGATCCGGCAGTGCTGGCGTTTTGCTGCCGTTATAAGGTTTGCTGGCGGTTGGCGGCTGGTTATTGCGGGAGAGCACATTGGCTCTCCCCTACATTTAGCGTTATGTTTGTGTTTTTGGAATTCACAGGGGGAAGCGAGGTTGTTTTACCGGTGGGGCAGGCGGGACGCCTGCGATCCGGCAGTGCTGGCGTTTTTCTGCCGTTATAAGGTTTGCTGGCGGTTGGCGGCTGGTTATTGCGGGAGAGCACATTGGCTCTCCCCTACATTTAGCGTTATATTTGTGTTTTTCGAATTCACAGGGGGAAGCGAGGTTGATTAACCGGGGGGACAGGCGGGACGCCTGCGATTCGGCAGTGCTGGCGTTTTATTAACCTTTTTAGGTTGACTGGAGGTTTTTGTGAGCAGGAGCAGGTGGAACCTGCGATTTGGGGAATTTACGCCCATTTCAGCGCCGAGGGGGTTTGGGGGATTCTTCCCCCGTTTGCCAACCTTTTTGAAAACTGCGTAGCAGATTTCAAAAAAGTATGAGCTAAAAAAACAATGAAAATCGATATGCACAAAGCAGAATAAAAGAGTGCAGAAAAATGATGCACTGAAAGTTTTTGCCGGAAGGGTTTGGGAAACGAGCTTTTTTTTAAAAGCGGGTTTCCCAAAAAAAGAATTATATCCGTTTGCCCAGCTCCCGGAGAAAACTTTTTTGAAAAAAAGTTTCCTCCGGACCTCCATCCCAAAACTTTTGGAATTAGGGACCGACCAGGGGACCGTGGGGTTAAGGGACCGTCAGAGGGAACCACGCTTTTTTAAAAAAGCGAGGTTGCCCTCCGAACCTCCCTCCTTGAAAAACAAGAGTATTTGGCTGGAAATTGGAGTATGTTTTACTAATTCAGTGGTATTGAGATTTGGGGCAATGCCCATGAATTAAGGCATGGATATGTCTGATTACTCACGAGAATTATATCCGTTTGCCCAGCTCCCGGAGAAAACTTTTTTGGAAAAAGTTTCCTCCGGACCTCCATCCCAAAACTTTTGGAATTAGGGACCGACCAGGGGACCGTGGGGTTAAGGGACCGTCAGAGGGAACCACGCTTTTTTGGAAAAGCGAGTTTCCCTCCGAACCTCCCTCCTTGAAAAACAGGAGTATTCGGCTGGAAATTGGAGTAGGTTTTACTAATTCAGTGGCATTGGGGTTCGGGGAGAAGTTTTTTTTAAAGTTTCCCCTGAAAAAAGGTCTTTTAGAAAAGTTTCCTCCAAAAAAACTTATCTCTAATAAACAGCTACCTGAAAAAAACCAAAATTAACTCTCAGCTCAACTCTTCGCCGTTTCGGGTTTCCAGCTTTTCGTTCATAAGTCCGAGTTTCTGGAGAATGTACAGAAGAAGGGATAGAGACATACCCACAACGGCGGCGAGGGCCATTCCCTTGAGTTCTATTGCTCCCAGTATTGTTGAGGCTCCGCTTACACCTGTTATAAATACCACT
Organism: Bacillota bacterium; assembly: GCA_021287065.1. GTDB lineage: Bacteria > Vulcanimicrobiota > JAJTBE01 > JAJTBE01 > JAJTBE01 > JAJTBE01. The sequence continues at coordinate 10,518 of JAJTBE010000044.1, read as the reverse complement.
GATGAGAGTATCATATTATAATTTTTGCTGTAATCCACTTTTTCTTCTATGAGCATTCTGATGCCGGCTACGGCAATTACTCCGAAGAGGAGGATGCAGATGCCTCCGATTACCGGAGTGGGAATAGTTCTGATTAGTGCGGTGAGTTTTCCGCAGAGTGAAATGATAATGGACAGAACCGCAGCAACCTGGATAACCCAAACGGAATATACTTTTGTAATTGCCATAACGCCGATATTTTCTCCGTATGTGGTGTTTGGGGGTGAGCCTGTGAATCCGGAGAGGAAGTTGCTTATGCCGTCGCCAAGAAGTGAAAGATGGAGTCCCGGATCTTTCATAAGGTCTTTTTCTACGACTTTACCGGTTACAACAAGATGTCCTATATGTTCGGCAAGAACCACAAACCAGGCGGGGACAATGAGCAAAATAGCGTTCAAATCGAATACCGGAGCTGTAAAAGCTGGGATTTTGAACAGAGGCGCTGCCTGAACCATTGTAAAATCCACCTGTCCGTGAAAAGCGGCATAGACATAGCCTACAATAACAGCAATCAGGACCGGGATTATTTTTCCAAACCCTCTGAATGTTACTGAAGCGAGAATTCCCGTAACGAGGGTAACCATTGCGGTTTCGATAAATGCGGGATTATATTTTCCTGGCATTAAGCCTGCCATTCCGCAGGCAACCGGAGCCAGTTCGAGGCCTATGACTGCGACAACAGCTCCCATCACAGGCGGCGGAAAAATTATGTCAAGCCACTTTGTGCCGGCTTTTTTGATGATAAACGATACAATCATAAAGAAAACCCCAAACAGGATAAACCCCCACTGGGCATGGGGAAATCCGTATTTGTTGATAATAATTACCGTAGGTGCGATAAAAGCGAAGCTTGAGCCGAGAAAAGCCGGTATTCCTCCGCGGGTGACTATACTGTAGATAATGGTTCCGATTCCGTTCATGAAAAGACAGATGGAAGGATCAATGCCAAAGAGGAGAGGCACAAGGACAGTGGCGCCGAACAAAGCCATAAGGTGCTGGAGGCTGAGGGGAATTGTCTGCAGTAAAGGCAGTTTCTCCCTGACATCAACCATTCGTTTCATAAGGTCCCCCATAATTATTTTTAAAATCAGTTCTGTCGTTAATTTCAGACCATCCGGACTTCTGAAATAAAAAACCCCGACATGCCTGCAGTTTTCATTGCCTGTGCACATCAGGGCTATATTCGAGAAAAACGGTTTTATTCTTTTCTTTGGGGCAAAATAATCTTATCTCACATTGGGAACCTATTTTCCCTTTTTCGCTCCAACAACGCCTTTTAAAAAGGTGACTTTCCAGACGCCGTCTTCTTTTGTGAGAAGAATTCTGTCAAAAACCTGATTGGTGGAAGTTTGAGCTTTTCCATCGGTTACCATGCCCACAGTTGCCATTCCCCTTACCAGAACTTCTGCATTATTTCCGGTGGAGCTTATTACCTGAGCTTTCATAGTTTTGAATTGTGCAACTGCTTTTTTGTCTCTGACAAGTCCTATCACCATTGCTACGGTAGCAAGGTTGCCGTCGTTATTATCCGCTTTTTCCTGTTTGATTTTTTCAGCTATGTCCTTTTTGACTAAATTATTCAGAAATCCGTCAACATCGCCTTTGTTTACATAATCATAAAGGGAAAGAGCTGCTTTTTTGACATCAGGCATGTCCAGATCTGTTGTAATTTCGTCATAATTGGGAGTGTCGTCTTCTTCACTATCGACATTCTTTGCAGGGCTGTTGTTGCCTGCAGCCATTGCCGCAACTTCAGGACATGCCGCTCCCGAAACAACCGCCTTTGTGTAGTTAACTCCGGAATAGGCAAAAAGCATTAAAAACAGAACGATTCCTGTAACCAACGCAAAACCCGGTTTTACAAACTGCTCTGCATTTTTGCTTTTCCTCTGGTTGAAATACCTGAACATAATTTACCCCCTTAAATTAATAATTTATGATAATACCACCGATAAACCATTGTTTCACTTTATTAAATATTAGACATACCGCCTTTTTACCCTTTCTTCATGAGCTCCATCTGCTAATTCCCGGATTCTTTAATGTTTTCAAATGAGGAAATCAACCAGGCGCCATTATTGTTTTCAAGAATTATCCGATCATTGATTCTGCTGTATACTGTGCCGTGATTGTAATTATTCTTCTCAGTTAAAACCGCACTGCCTGTTACTCTGATTTCTGTTTCAGAATTTGAGCTTTTCACTGTTTTGAACTGCAAGTTCCGAAATTCCAGATTGAAATTGCCATTTTTTGCATTATTCATAATAGATTGTAGTTTTGTTAAACCTCCCAACCTTTGTGAAAAGAAAACAACATCATATTGATCATCTTTATGCCTGGCAATTAAACCGGTAACTTTTTCTATCTCTTTTCGTGCTGTATACTCATAAATCAAGCGTACAACCTGCACAGGATCCTTTATTTTCAGAATCTCGCCGTCTTTACCAGATTTGGTTTCAACAGAATAAGGTTTTTTCAGATGATCAATATTCAAACCAACAGCCTGAGGCAGTTTTGTTTCGGAATAGATAATAACCACAAACAAAAGGATAACCAATGTAATCATAGCAAACACCATCGGATTCTTTTTCCGGTTTCGTGATGTTTCACTCTGAAAATCCTCGTCGTCATCATCTTCTTCGTCGTTATCCCCCTCCTCTTCATCTTCAGGGCAGGGCGGCTCAAAAACATCCTCAAGAACAAGGGATACTTCGCAGGCGTTATATATATCCATATCTGTGCCTGAATTCAGGATTGAAGAAATCATCTCATCGACGCGTTTGGGAATATCAGAATTAAATGAGGAAGCAGGTTTAAACTTATCCGGAGATCCGGGTATTTTTCCCGTAAACATATAATAGATGAAAATTCCAAGATAACGGACATCTTCCCTGATAGAATCCGCTATGCCGTCTTCACCGACAGTCCTGAGCTTTTCCACATCAGTGAGAACAATATCGCCGTCATCCTTCAGCAAAACTTCAGATGGTTTAATTTCTCCGTAAAACAGTGGAACAGGAAGAGAATGGAGATATGTCAGAACATCGGCTATCTGAATGCAGATTTCAGCAGCATCTTCAAGGGGCATAGGAGAGGAGCTTTTTTTAAGGACTGTTTTTAAGTCCTCGCCGTCAAAAAATAACATAACAAGAAAATCAGAGATTGCGCCATTTTCGTCGGGAGCTGTAAAATAATCGTAAACTTTGGGAAGTCCGGAATAATCCAGAGAAGTCAGCAGTTTTGCCTTTTGCGGAAAATCATCCTCAATATTGGTCTTTTCCTTATTTACCGGCTGATTAAAATCTATTTTCCTGATTATGGAAGCAGAATCCAAATCCAAATCTTCCGCTCTGTAAACGATACAATTACTTCCCTGCTTTATAATTCCGGTAATCCGGTAGTGATCTTCATAAAGCATCCCGGACGATTCCTCTGATATCTCATCTTCCGGAGAAATTCCGCACCCGCAATGGGGGCATTTCCCTTTTCTACCTTCTGTCATTCTCAGGCAAACCGGACATTTCATAAATATTGACCTTTCTGTATCTCTAATTATATGGAAAAATCAAAGAATAATATTAGTTTTATTCTGAAACACTCTGTTCAGCCCCCCTTAAAGTTAATCAATAATAGTACCAGACAGACCTGTAGTCGCTGAGGTTTTCTCCTCTTTCTTCAAGTCTTTTCAGATAAGAGCCTATCGGTACATCTTCATATATGTATGTATCAGCAATTACAATAGCTTTTTCCCATGGATGCATTTCATAAAGTCTGTTTCCTCCCGGGGTGAGCATAATCAATTCGTGATCCTGCAATGCTCTGAGATGGTTCTTTCCTATTCCCGGTATATTGTAAACAGGTTCATCCGTTCTTACAACTCCAGGAGTAAGTCTGGCTTCTTCTTTTCTTTCCTGAAGCAGTCTTGCTATTGGAACAATGTAATATTCGGTTTCTTTCTTACCTTTGGCATGAAACACATAGTAAGGATCAATGCCTATAAATTTCAAAGACTGTCTTAAAGCAACAGTTTCAAACCTTCTGCTGTTTTCTATGGTGAAAACCTGCTGGTTGTAGAAATTCATACTTGTTACCTGTTTAATTTTCTGAACAGCATTCATTGCATCGGGTGTAACTTCATAAGGATGCTCAAAGTGAGTAACAATACATATTTCTCGTTTTCCTGGCACATGGTATTTTTTCAGAATATCCACAAGTTTATCAGTAAATCTGAAAGGCAGAACAACAGGAGTCCGTGTTCCGATTCTTATTCTTTCGATATGAGGGATTTCACTGAGTTTCCCCAATATTTCATCAATCTTATCGTCAGTCATTATAAGCGGGTCTCCTCCGGTAAGAAGAATACCCTTGATCGATTTATTTTCCCTGAACCAGTCGATTGCATTGTCTATCTGCTCCTGAGAAGCAAGAGCCGTGGGACAGTAAACATCATCAATCTCCCAGTTTCTCTGGCAATAGACGCAGATTTGCGCACAAGTGTTGTAAGGTTTGAATATTGCAATCATCGGATACCTTCTGGTTACCAGATCCACCGGGGATGTATCCGATTCTTTCATAAAATCCATTTCTTTTCTGTCTGCTGAATTGAACTTTTCCGAATATTCCATAGGAGGGATTACCTGAGCGCGGACTGCGTGATCATAAGTGCGGTCGCTTTCATAATCCATTAGTGATGCATAATAGGGAGTAATTCCGAAGGGAATGTGTTTTTCACGAGCCAAATCAATGGATTTAACTTCTTCATCAGTAAGTTTTACTATTTTTCCAAGAGTGGCACTATCACGAATAATATTCCGAAGGTGCCATTTGTAGTCGAGCCAGTCATCTTCTCCAGCTCCGAAGATATCAAGAATTCTTTTTATATTTTCTTTTCTTTTATTGAAGACATCTTCAAGTAAGCCTGATGGGTATTTTTTTAGATGAGATTCAGCGTTTTCAGCTATATTATCAAGAAAACGACTTCTTGCCACAGCTGCATCCCGTCCGGTGAGGCTGCGGTAATCAATAATATTACCACTCCAGTCATCTTCGGGAGAATACATATCAGCCTTTCCAACGGCGGCTTTCATTAGGTGGCAGGTTTCAAGCAGAAAATCTCTGCTTATTTCAGAAAGTATAGTTTCATTACCCTTTAACCCTTCAAAAACAGTTTTCAGGAATGAATGTCCCGTCAGGTGTTCGCTCCTCAGACTGATATAATTCCTGATTACAGAGAAAGCCATCATTATGTTTATTCTGTCAAGCGGATGCTTACGCTCCAAATCGTCATTAAGTTCTCTTTCGATTCGGTTTAACAGATCATAGATATTGTCTCTTGCCTCCTCAATTGATGAGCAGTCGGTTACAATCTTCAACAATTCGGGAAATTCACCGAGAGATTCAAAAAGCTCCTTTCTAATAATTGATATACCGGAATTTATCATTTGCTATTATCCTTTCTTTTAAAAAGCAATAAGAAAACAAGAAGGTTGTTTTCTTATCAGTTCAAGTCAAAATCGCAGGAAACAGTTCAGAAAGATGAAACATTATAGTTTCATTGTACATATAACAGGTAAGTTAATAGTCGCAAAACACAGATTAATATTCCCAAATAATTACTCCGGAAGTTCTTCCTTCAGAATTCCCATAATTACCACATCCGAGTATTTTCCGTTGTAGTATCTTTCCTGGCGTTTTATGCCTTCCACAACGAAGCCTGCTTTTTCGTAGCATCTGATTCCACGTTTGTTGTCGGCAAATACATCGAGGGATAGGCGGCGGAGGTTCATCATGTTAAAAGCAAAATTAATAAATGTCTTCATTGCGTCGGTTCCGTATCCTCTGCCCCAGTAGTCTTTTTCACCAATGACAATACCGAGGGTTGCGTTGCGCCATTCCCAGTTGATGTTGTGGGTTCCGATATTGCCTATTTGCCTGCCGTTTTCGTCCATGATGGTGAATATTTTGTTGTTAGGCAGATGGGTTATCTGGTGGTAAAACTCCTGTTCCTGCTCTCTTGTGGCTCCATAGATAACCCCTCCTGAGAGATGTGCGATAACTTCAGGATCGTTGAACCATATCATCCATCTGTTTATATCTTCGGGACGGACCGGTCTGAGTATAACTCTTTCTCCTCTAATCATTTTCTTAATTGCCTTTCATTTTTCTTAACATATTGATATTTTGCCATGATTCGCCAATTACCTTTAGCAACAATGTATCCATACCGTTTTTTAAACAATTTCTCCAACCGCGAAAACAAACCCGCAGGGTCAGCACACGACGCAAACTCAAATAATAAATTTCACAAAAAACGCCGTAACCCCACGCCGGCAACTGCCGGATCGCAGGCGTCCCGCCTGTCCCCAATGGGTAAATAACAACATCTCCCATCTTTAATCTCCGAAATGAAAGAATAGTATGTAATAGACAGGCAGATCCCACGGAAGGATTTCCGCACATTTGGGGGATTTTTCCGTGGTAGGTTTGTGTTGGGGGCGGACCTGCGGGTCCGCGTCGGGGTTGCAAACCCCTCATACGATCGCTGGCGAAGCCTGTGGTTATGATGTTTTCTGACGGTTCAGGATAGCTGATTGAGTATTATCCCCTGCATTAGAAAATACCGCACTAATCCCCAAGCCCAATACTTTTGTTTTTCAAGGAAGGAGGTTCGGAGGAAACCCGATTTTCCAAAAAAGCGTGGTTTCCTCTGACGGTCCCAAATCCACGGGTCCTCCTGATCCACTCCTGTTATTCATCAATCCAAACGAGATACAAACCAAAATGCAATATAAAAAGTTCCCAAAAATAAGATAACAGTATAATTTTACAAACCCTTTTCCTTCAGGTTCCTGTAAAAACAAGGATAAATCAGGGTTCGTACAGAACATGCACTAAATTGAAATTTAAAGGGAATGGAGAGTGGGAGATGTTCGATATTTTCAGGAAGAAGTCAATAGACAAAATCCTGGAGGATTCCGAGCATAAAGATGGTCCGGCGCTAAAAAGGGTTCTCAGCGCCATCGACCTTACTGCCATCGGAATCGGGTGCATCATCGGCACAGGGATTTTTGTTCTGACAGGTGTTGTGGCCATTAAATACGCAGGTCCCGGCATTATGGTATCCTTTATCATCAGCGGACTCGCCTGCGCCTTTGCAGCACTTTGTTACGCAGAATTTGCTTCCCTTGTCCCCATCGCGGGAAGCGCATATACTTACGGTTACGCAACACTGGGTGAAGTCTTCGCCTGGATTATCGGATGGGACCTTATTCTCGAATATGCGGTGAGTTCGGGAGCCGTGGCCATCGGATGGTCCGGTTACTTCGTTAATTTGATGAAAAGCTGGTTTAATATAAGTATCCCACCGGCTTTATGTTCCATCCACAGTGCCCAAAATCCGCACGGCTACATAAACCTTTTTGCCGCCCTCATTGTTCTGGCGATAACAGTGCTTCTGGTGGTTGGCATTAAGGAAAGCGCAAAAGTAAACTCGGTGATTGTGGTCATCAAAGTAGCAATTGCCATTATGTTCATCGCCATCGGAGCATTTTTTGTAAAACCACAGAACTGGTTCCCGGTTGTCCCCAATTTTGTGGCAAGACCGGAAATGGTAGCTGATCCTCTGGAAACGCCCCTGATAAAAATGTTATTTCAGTCCTCAGGCTGGGTATATCCCGAAGGATTCGGCGGATGGCCCGGCATATTCACCGGCGCAGCAATCATATTCTTCGCCTATATCGGCTTCGATGCAGTCAGTACTGCCGCCGAAGAAGCCAAAAAACCTCAGAGAGACCTCCCCATAGGCATCCTCGCATCACTGGTAATCTGCACAGTGCTTTACATTGCAATGTCCGCAGTGTTCACAGGAATCGTCAGATGCGACGGCACACTTAAAGTTTCAGATCTGGGCTACTCAGAAGGCGCTCCTATGGCATACGCTTTCCAGCAAACCGGAGTCCACTGGGTGAAGACATTCGCCTCAGGCGCCATATCGGTGGGAGCTATATGCGGCATAACAAGCGTTCTGCTGGTTACCCTTCTCGGACAGTCAAGAGTATTCTTCTCAATGTCCAGAGATAAGCTTCTGCCTCCAATCGTCGGCGCTATTCACCCCAAATTCCAGACACCTTATTTGACAACAATAGTTACAGGTATTCTGGTCGCCTTCACAGCAGCGGTTACTCCTATCGAAATCATCGCCGAACTTGCCAATATCGGCACACTGTTCGCCTTTGTCATTGTCTGCGCCGGAATTCTCTTCCTGCGTAAAATGAAAATTTCGAGCACCAAACCGTCATTCCGCACGCCCGGTGCACCTTATACACCTATTCTGGGCATACTGTTCAGCCTTTTCCTTATGCTTAGCCTTCCTATCAGAACATGGTACCGGTTCGGAGCATGGCTTGTAATAGGCCTCACAATTTACGCCTGCTACAGCTATTTCAACAGCCCGCTTAGGGAAAAGGTCCACAAATCATCACAGGCTCTTGCATTGTCCATTCTGGGGTTGATATATGTCATTGCAGGTCCCTGGTTCATTATGCTGTTTGAACCTCTCCTTGTAGGACATGTGCCTTCAACAGTATTTGTGGTTTTAACAAGTCTTGGCCTTTTGGGTCTTGGAGCCATCGACGGAATGAGACTTGGAAAAACCGAGGAAGGAAATAACAGGAAGAACGCACAAATTGCAGGAGCTTTAGGCATAGCAGGAATTGTCCTGATGGTGGTTCTGCATTTTGCAGTGCCTGCATACAAATTGTTCTGATTCAGGGAATCACTGATTTAAAAATAAGGCGGAGATCAGAATCTGTTCTCCGCTTTTTTATTTACGGTTCTGTTGACTTCATTGATCCTTTGTAATAACATAAAATTACAAACATTCAACAACAGCGTGGTCGTTTAATATGAATTTATTTCCTCCCTCAGCCAGAGCAGCTTTTTTCTTTGTATTTCTGATTTTTATTTTATCAACCCCAGCTTCATTCGCAGGAGTCTATGACGGCTCAGCGTCAGTGTATAATACGAAACTGATAGATCATAAACTTACGCCTCAAACGGTGAATGAACTCTGCAGAAGGGCAAAGGCAGGGGAAACCGCAGCACCGGGAAGCGGAGGAGTAGTCCTTTCAGCTCTTGAAAATCACACAGTTTTCTGGAAATGTAAAATAGAAAAATTCACAGTCCTTCCCGATTCATTTCAGCTCGTTGTTAAAACACCCGAAGGCTTCCGTTTTAATGCAGTTGCTAAAAAGAATGTGCGGAATCTGGATTTTGACAGAACCGGCTTTGTTGTTGCCATAAAAGGGAATCTGAAATTTTCAGGATGCAAGGTAAACAATATTAACGCCCGTTCGGTTATTCTTGTTGAACCTTCGCCTGCACTGTCCCTGAAAAAATTCACTGAAACAAACTTTCCTTCGGGATGGATGAATATGGTCAATCAGTCGGAAAAAGACCCCCATTATCTCAGTCCCCTGTATCCATTTCTCGTCCACCGTATTTATATGCACAATCCCAACTATTCAGTATCGGATATAAAAAAGATCGCTGCCAGCATTCTCGATTATTCTGAAAAATGCGGCCTCGATCCCCTTCTTCTGACGGCTCTTCTTAATATAGAATCAGCCTTTGATGTGGATGCAGTATCATCATCAGGCGCAATCGGCCTTGGGCAGCTTATGCCCTTTACAGCAAGAAATCTTGGGGTAAATCCTATGGATCCCGCCCAGAATGTAGGCGGAGCAGCTATCTACCTTTCAAGACAACTCAAAAAATGGAAAGATACAAAAGATCCCGCCGCTCTTGCTCTGGCTTCCTACAATGCAGGACCCGGCGCAGTGGAAAGATATAACGGAATTCCGCCCTACAGCGAAACTCAGAACTATGTGTTTTTTATCAAATTTCTCAGAAACGAGTATCTGAAACAAATCAGGGAAAACCGGATTTAAAAATATAAAGCAAAATCCGGAGCTAACCATCACTGCACATTGCCGCTTTATCCGGAAAATTATGCATGTAAATACTGTTGTGCGGAGATATTTGCTTTAAAAGCGTGACTTTCCCTGACAGTCCACCCCCCCCAATCCCCCCGGTCGGTCCCCCAATTCAAAAGTTTTGGGAAGATGGTTGCCCGCCTGCAACCACCAACCGACAGCAAACCTCATAATCACAAGCTTGGCAAATATCTGCCGGATCGCAGGCGTCTCGCCTGTCCCCCCGGTTAAACAGTCCCGTATCGTCCGCATTTCCATACAGAGACAATAACAGGAATTGCGGCGCTATCGGGGGATTTTCGGATATAGGTTTGCGCAGCGGGCGGACCTGCGGGTCCGCGTCGCTGTTGAAAACCGCTCCTACGATCCTTTGCCAAGCTTGTGGTTATGAGGATTGCTGGCGGTAGGCGGTTGGTTTGGGGACCCGGGGACAGGCGGGGACGCCTGCGATCCGGCAGTCGTTGGCGTTTAGTTGCCGCACTTGCGA
>JAJTBE010000043.1 GCA_021287065.1 Bacillota bacterium | reverse complement strand
CAATACCCCGAAACTCTTTATTAGCAAAAGCAACAGCATTCCCATCAACCATCAGAATCACACTCCAGGCATGAAATATTAATAAAAGCTCGTTCGTGATAAAGCGAAAAAATTCCTTGAAAAATGTATATAAAGATCAGCCTGTGTGCCCTCCCGAATGCAGGCATTAATGGGGATTTCCGGCATTTCGCAGATTTTGAATAACTGATAGTTTTCAACCAAAAAAAATGCGCATAATGACTAATTAAAAAAAATACAAAACAACTAAGAACCGGATGTGAGGTTATTTTTATCAATAAGGTATGTAAAAAAGGTATGCAAAACTTTATCGTTTTAAACTATCGATTTGAGTCAGAACGGGAGGGCACACAGGCCCTCCCCTACAGGATCAAGGCTATTACAGGTTTCATCGGTTCCCGACTCTGAAAAACTAATAAGGAAAATTAAAAAAGGTGCCTTGTAACGGAATAGCGAAAATAAAAAAGGGTTGGTATCATAATGTCAGACAATTATTTGAACAAAAGAAAAAATGTAAGATTAAAAGGCTACAATTATGCGTCGTATGGTTCCTATTTTGTTACAATCTGTTGTCATAACAAACAATGTCTCTTTGGCAGGATTCCCAAAGAAAAAGATCCGGGAAAACGTCCGCAGGTTATACTCAACGATGCAGGCAATATGATAGGGAAATGGTTTAAATTAATTGAAAACAAATTTAAAAACATAATCTGTGATTCATACATCACAATGCCAAACCACATTCATTTCGTAATTTTCAACCACAACGAAAATCCGGATACAACACATACCTCTCTTGAAAACATTGTCGGATGGTTTAAAACAATGACCACAAATGAATATATCAGCAGTGTAAAAAATAACAATTGGCCAGCCTTTAACAAACATCTGTGGCAAAGAAGCTTTTTTGAACATATCATTCGAAATGATGAAGAGCTATTTCAAATCAGGGAGTATATTCTCAACAATCCCATCAAATGGTCATCTGATAAGCTTTATGTTCCTTAGGGGAGGGGCAAAATGCCACTGAATTAAGGCATGGATTTGTTTGATTGCTCACGAGGATAATGCTTGTTTGCCCAGTTTCGGGAGGGAATTTTTTTAAAATAAGTTGCTTCCGAACCTCCTTCTTTGAAAAACAGGAGTATTCGGGCTGGGAATTCAAGTGGTTTTTCCAATTCATTGAAACATAACTCAGGAGCAGGCAGCGGCTATGATTCCGTTTATTTACGGTTAATATCCATACCGTGAGGGTTTGTGGGGAAATTATAAAAGGGAAACCATGAGAAATGGTTTGGGCTTGTGGTTATGGGATTCTAACTTCCCCCCCGATTAAAATCGGGGGTTGGTTCCAGGGGCATCTGGTTTAGTAAAAGACTGCCAAATTTGATATCGAAATGGGTTTTAAGTTGTGAAAAAGCAATTTTTACACAATTTCATCAGGCTGTTATGCTCTTCCCTACCCTTTCTTTCTGAACAGGCCTACCCCGTCTTCCTGTTTTATCAGTTGGTATTCACCTGATTTTACCAGCTGTGGGAGAGTTATGTCCCAGTCGGCACCTTCTGAGAGCCATTTGTTTTTATCTTTGCCATAAGCTATTGTTAATTCGCCGGTGGAAGGTTCCACTGTGTATGTGCTTCCGGGTCCGGCGTCAACGAGGAGGTATTCCACTCCCTGTCTGTATCCTACATATTTATTGCTGCCTCTGCAGGTGTAAAGGAAAAGATCTACCTGTGTGGCGAGGGAAGCTTTTTTGGGGATTTCGTTTATAACTTTCCATGATATTTTACGGTGTTCCGTTATTTTTGGAACTTTCCAGCCTATTCTGAAAGGACTGGGATTGAAGAAAAGGGTTCCTGCAATTGAAATAAAGAACGCAATTTTCATCATTTTTGAAAATTTCTTTGCTTTTTCCTCTTCGGTTTTAGCTTTTGCAAGAATCGCCGTAAAACCAAGCATCGCAGAAATAAATACAAAGGGTATGATCGGTGCGCAATAGCGGCTTCCGGTGTTATACATCACTGAAAATGACGAAAGTGTATTTATCAGAAGATTGGGGCAGGCTACCAGAAAAGCGGGGAAACAGAAGAATGACATGAATGCAAGTGGTGCAACCATTTCCATAAAGAAAGTGAATTTGGGATACTGGAAAAGGTTTTTAAATACAACCTGAGGTTTGGTAAAGATAGTTACTACAGCTTCTGAAAATGTATTGCCGAGATCTTTGTATCTCTCGCCGAAGAAATGATATTCAACGCCTCTGACCTGCGGGATAATCACAAAAAGGGACAGATAGAGCCAGAGTACGCCGAGGGCTACCATTACCAGTCCGTGAACAGCGAGGGGATTTTTTATCACTGCTTTGTCCCATTTGCCGTCCTTCTTTTCTTTCCAGGCACTGTAAACCATAAACATTCCGAATGCAGAAATGAGGAATGGTATGTCTTCCTTACAGATTATGGCAAGGATGACGAATGTCCAGAATGGCAGAAACCGTCTCTTCAGCATATAGTAAAAAGCAAATAGAACGAAGGGGACAACAAAACCGAATTCGTGGAATGAATCGTAAGCTACGCCGTGCATAGGGAAATAAATCAGATAAAGGATACCGAACAGCAAGCCTGCCTTTTCACTGATTAATTCCTTTCCTATAAGAAAAACAGCCCACCCTGCCATTGCGAGGCACAGAGTCTGAATAATAATCAGAGTGATAAGGTCGGGATAAATCCAGTAAAACGGTATAACCAGAAAGAAAATGCCTGAATTGTGAACTGCAAAGTGTGAAGCTCCGTCCATGGTTTCGAGCTTTTTAAGAAGTTCTTCCTTTGGCATATCAGGATTTCTGAATCTGAAGTGGCTTCTCGATTCGAATGTATTGTACTGCAGCATTTTTTCATAGGCTGATGTATAAATGCACTGCTCAAATGTACTGTAATCGGGGTCTCCCCTGTAGCCTGAGTAGTATCTCATACCTGCGAAATATGTGAAAATCAGAAAAAATAGCACAATAGCCAGCTTCATAGTGCGGCTCGGTGTGAAAAATCCTGTTTTGTCCTTTGCTTCGTTCATAATTATCTTTACCTGAGTTCAGAGTTTATTTTTAAATTCCATCCGGAATAAAATCTCACTTGGAAGTTTGTATTGTTTTTCAAAATCCCTGCCTGAAATAGAGTTTAATATGGGAAATCGGACAAACCCCATAAGTATCCGACTTTCTGAAAATCAGCAGATTTTCTTTTAAATGCATAAAATCTGAAACTTCAGCAGTGTATTTATTGTTATTCTGATTGGACGGATTTGTTTGCTATAACCACTAAGGAGGCATGCTGTGATTACGCTCACCTGCCCCGATTGTGAGGCAAAAAATGAAATTGATGATGATTCTCATCGGTTTACCTGTTCACAATGCCGTAAAAACTATTTTATTGATAACATAAATAGCATTTCATACACCGGAAATCCTGAAAAATCATCCGACAATAACTATCAGAATTCGAAATCGATATTAATTAAATCAGAAAAGCAGAGCGGCATTGATAATTACGATATCCAAAATGAAGAACTTCAAAAAATCGGGATTAAGATCAGGGAACTGGAAAAGCTCAGCCGGAGAAAAATTGACGACATACCGCGCCAGCCTCATTTGCCTGAATGCAGGACCGGAATATGGGTCGGTCTTGCCATAATAAGTGTTATCGGACTGGTTTATTTTACAATTCTGGAACAAGGCATAAATATTTATGTTGTGATTCTTGGTGTCTGCGTAATTTCCGGAATATCAAAAATTATTAACTGTATCAGGTCAGAAAAAGAAACATTTGAACTTTATGAGGAAAATATGAGGCACTATGAAGCAGAAATAGAGAAATACGAAAAGGAAGTCAGTTCATTGCTTCAAAAAATCAAATTGCTGAAAGAACAGAAAGAGCACATAATAAAACTGTCAGTTAAGAAAAAGGAAAACCCGGCACAAAGCATAAGCGTTTCAGATTGACCCTGCTTTCAAAATTCAAGCTGTTCTTCCGGTTTTATCAATGACCAGAGATTGTGATTTCTTTTTCATGTGTAATTATTATATAAGCAGAACTGTAATCCATGTTACATACACATATCTGAATCGGGATTACCATATACATAAAGGACAATGCCCCATGAACTAAGGCCTGGATTAGTCTGATCGATCACGAGTATTGGAGCGGTATGCCCAACTCCCGGAGAAAACTTTTTTGAAAAAAATTTCCTCCGGACCTCCTTCCCAAAACTTTGAGAATTCGGGGACCGACCGGGGGTTAGGACCGACCGGGGTTCGGGGACCGTCAGAGGGAACCACGCTTTTTTAAAAAAGCGGGTTTCCCTCCGAACCTCCCTCCTTGAAAAACAAGAGTATTGGGCTGGGGATTTGAGTAAATTTTACTAATTCATTAACATTAGCATAAAGGGGGTATGAACTATGTTTTTTAAGCGGGTAACAGCTCTTCCGAATGAATGCCTTATTATTGCCTGCAAGGGAAAAATGCAGAATCTTGGAAACGGCGCCAGTGCTGTTCTTATGCCCGGCAGCAGTTATGCTTTTGTGCCGGTTAACGCACGGGAGACCGAATTCTCCATGACTCAGCAGAGTTCTGACGGAATTTCAATGAGATTCAAGGGAATATTGATTTATCGTGTATCAGACCCACTTGCTGCAGCGAAACTTTTTAATTTTTCAGATCCACAGGGAATCGAACGGATTTCTCAGGCTGTAAACCATCTGTGCCTTGGCGAACTCCGCCATATTGTTTCGAATATGACAATGGACAGATGCATTACGGAGAGGAAAACCACTCTGACCGATGGTGTGCGGGAAGCAATAAAGCCGGTAATCGAAGGCAACGGCATTGCAGGACACCGGAATGAGTACGGATGGGGTATTGTCCTTGATGTGGTTCAGATTGCCCAGGTTTTTCTTGCTGATGATGCAGTATCCCGTCAGATTCAGGCGGAAGCTAAGGATCATTACAGAAAGATCGAAGAGCTTTCCAATATCAAAACACAGCAGGATGTGGATTTTGTCCGTATGAAGTCGGAACAGGAAAAGGCTGAAAAAGCTTATGAAATTGAAAAACAGGATTTTGAGAGAAACAAGCAGACTCAGGCGCTGAGGGCAGCTTTTGAACAGGAAAAAATTCTGTCGAACACAGCGATAAAGATGATGGAATCCGAAAAACGAATGGAAGTCGCCAGACTTGAGGCAGAAAAGAAGAAAGAACTGGAAATCATCGAAGCGGAAAAGAAAATAGAGCTGGAGATGATGGAACGGAAAATGCAGCTTGACATCGAAAAAATGGAGATGGAAACCAATATCGAATCGGACCGTATCGCTCTCGAAAAAAGGCTGGAAAATGAGATGTTCGAACTTGAGAAGAATCTGGAAATTGCCAGAAAGGAGCTGGAGCTTAAAGAGATGAGATCAAAAATCACTTCCATCGAAACAAAGGATTTAATCGAACGGGAACAAGCTCTGGCTGCTATAAGGAAGGAAATCCTGCCCATTGAGATTCTGCCCGAAGTAAGCAAATCACTGTCGGGAATGTTTGCCAATTCAAGCTTGTCTTTTTACGGAGCCGATAATACAATTTCAGGTTCAGTAGGCGGACTTCTTGATGTAATCACCGGAAAATTCAGGGAAGCATACAAACCGAATTATCAGTAACAACATAAAATCAAAAAATAAAAGGTAAAAGTTCAGAACATGTGAAATATCCACACCTGATCTAAATTCCCAATAATTGTAAGTGGATATTTTTTATGTTTATCGATAAAATCAAAAAGTATTTCTCGGAGAAGGACAAGCCGACTCTTGGCGCTCTGGAAATACTGAAATATATAGGACCGGGGCTTCTTGTAACTGTGGGATTCATTGATCCCGGAAACTGGGCTTCAAATATCGCCGCAGGTTCCAGCTATGGATATACCCTGTTGTGGATGGTTACACTTTCAACTCTTATGCTTATTGCATTGCAGCATGATGTAGCCCATATCGGTATAAAAACAGGTCTTTGCCTTTCTGAAGCGGCAACTGAATATACCAAACCCTGGATTTCAAGAAGTATTCTTTCATCGGCAGTTGTAGCCGCTGTGGCTACCGCACTGGCTGAAATCCTTGGCGGAGCGATCGCCCTGAACATGCTTTTTAAGCTTCCTCTGAAAATAGGAGCTATTCTGGTAGCAATTTTCGTATTATGGATGGTTTTTACAAATGCATATAAAAAGCTTGAGAAAATCATTATCGGTTTTGTTTCCCTCATCGGGCTTTCTTTTCTGGTAGAATTATTTCTGGTTAAAAACCTCCAGTGGAACCTTGCCTGCGCCGGTTGGATAACTCCAAATGTCCCCCCTGATTCAATCCCTATCATTATGAGCGTTCTGGGTGCTGTTGTTATGCCCCACAATCTGTTTCTGCATTCGGAAGTAATTCAGAGCCGTCAATGGAATCTGGAAGATGAAGCTGTAATGGAAAAACAGTTGAAATACGAATTTACCGACACACTGGTTTCCATGCTTATAGGATGGGCAATAAACAGCGCCATAATCATCCTTGCGGCAGCTACATTCTTTCAAAAACATATAAAAGTTGATGATCTGGCTCAGGCTGAAAATATGCTGCGCCCTCTCCTCGGAAACAATGCCGCAATTATATTTGCTTTCGCCCTACTCTGCAGCGGTTTAGCTTCAAGCGTTACCGCAAGTATGGCGGGAGGTACGATTTTTGCAGGTATGTTTAAGGAGCCTTATGATATAAACGATAAGCATACAAGAATCGGAATTCTGATAACAATAGTATTTGCTGTAATTGCCATATTTTTTATCAAAGATCCCTTCCAGGGGCTCATATATTCTCAGGTTTTCCTCAGCATGCAGCTTCCATGGACAATTTTCCTTCAGATATCTTTAAGTTCTTCAAAAAAAGTAATGGGAAAATTTGCAAACACGACGAAAGAAAAGATAATACTCTGGGTAATCGCTGTTATAGTAACTTACCTGAACATTCTGCTTCTTATAAATTTTGCAAGGAGTTTTAATTTAATATGAAACAGAGAATCCTTGTAGTTTTTGCCCATCCTGATGATGAGATTCTGTTTATGGGCGGCACGCTGCTTAAATACAGAGAGAATTTTAAAATTGATTTTGCATGTCTTACCATTCCCTTCAACAAGGCAAGAGTGAAAGGGCTGTTCAGGCTCGAAAACTATTTCAACACCGGAACGGTTATGTGCTTTGGTTACGAAGACAACACAGCGGTGTGGCGTGAGGGAGCGGATTTCGATTTTGACGACACATGGGTGGATTGTCTTGATTTTTCAAAGTATGATGCGGTATTTTCACACAACCAGTATGGAGAATACTATCATCCCCACCATGTCTATATTCACGAAACACTGAAGAAAAGGGAAATACCATTCTACTCCTTCGGTCATTTGGGAAAATACGATTGTGTGGTTGAACTTGCACCCGGAGAGATCAGCGATAAACAGAAAGTTCTCAGAGAACTATATCCCAGCGAATTTAACAGATGCATACACAAATTTTCATACTGGAGGACAAATCTGGAAAGATTCAGATTTGAAGGCAGCAACCCGATAAACAGCCCAATAACTTTCTAACTCCAAGCAACAAAGCTGCTGCCGTTTTTTCTATTTCTGATACTGTTGGATTGCCTGATTATGTTCTTCAAGGCTTCTTGAGAAAACATGGCTTCCGTCATTTTTCACATCATTGCGGACATAATACAGATAATCGGTTTTTTCAGGCTGAAGAGCAGCGCGGATTGATTCGAGGCCCGGATTTGCAATGGGTCCGGGAGGCAGTCCGGGATTTTTATATGTGTTGTATGGCGAATCTATTTTCAGATCATCATAGGTCAGAACAGGTTTGTTTTCTCCCAAAGCGTACTGAACCGTTGCATCACACTGAAGATACATTCCCTTTTTAAGCCTGTTGTAATAAACAGAAGCAATAACGGGCCTTTCCGCAGGAACCTGAGCTTCACGTTCAATCAGAGAAGCCAGAGTAACAACCTGAGCAAGGCTCAGCGCATAGGGCAGGCTCTTCTGGTTTTCAAGATAGAGAGGAACCGCTTTTGTATCAAATTCCTTTACCATCCTGAGAATAACATCACTGGCTTTAAATTCTTCGGGAAAATCGTATGTCTCAGGCATAAGGTAGCCTTCGAGGTTTTTTGTGGGGTTTCCGTTGACATTAAAGGTTCCGCTTTTTACTGCTCCCAGAAAATCAGCTTTTTTCACAATCCCCTTTTCCTCCAGTTTTGCTGCAATCTGAGGGATTGTTAAGCCTTCCGGTATGGAAACAAGCCTCTGGCGTAAATTGCCGGATTTAAGCAGATGGACGATTTCCATCATTGTCTGATCAGGGCTTACCTGATAATCTCCCGGTTTCAGCTGTTTGTCAGCACCGGTGGTTTTCATAACTATTCTGAACAGAAAAGCGCTTTTTACAACTTTTGTTTCTTCGAGAATCTGTGCAACTTCAGAAGCTGGCATACCCTCTGTAATTGTCAGTTTAACAGGTTCACCGCCGCCGACCGGGGTAAGTATATAATAAGCTCCCACAGCAATACCTGCGGTAAAAGCTATAGCCATCAGAATAATTACAAGGAATGAATACCCAGCTATTTTAAGAAATGCTTTCATCGGTTTTTCTTCTTTCGAGATATTTTTGAACAATCAGAACCGCTGCAATACCGTCAACCTTCTGTTTTCTGTCCCCTTTTAAAATGCCGCTGTTGTCCATGATTTCCCCAGCCTCCCACGATGTAAGTCTTTCGTCGATGGGGATAACAGGGACGGTTACAACCTTTTTCAGATAATACATGAATTTTTCAACGCTGCGGGCTGCGGGTCCTTTTGTTCCGTTCATATTCAGTGGAAAGCCTATGGCAATTACATCAGGGGAATGCTTTTCCACAAGCTTCGTTATCTTTTCGATTTTTACTTTTCTTCCCTCGCCTGTTACCGGTTCAAGAGGGCGGACGGTCAAACCCAGAGGATCGCTCAATGCAACGCCCACTCTGGCTTCGCCCACATCTATGCCCATTATTCTTTCGTGTTTTTCAGCCATTCAAGCCTCTATCCAAGTGTATCATAACAACGGCGGTTAGCCATTGCACCCGGGTTATTGAATTCTATCATATTTCTGAGGACTTCTTTAAGCTCATTGCCAATCCTGTCGTGAAACTTAACCGTGGAAAGACTGTCAAGCCTGCATTTAAGCAAAAACTTCAGAGCCTGAAGTGTGCCCGGCATAATCCGGCTTGTCTCCCCTTCCCCTGACAAATCCGAGCATTTTGGGCAAATCACACCGCCTCTGCAGAAATCCACACGAAGATGACCTCCCGGATCCCCACAGACACAGCAGGAATCCGTTACAGGTTTATAACCCATCAGAACAAGAAACTTAGCCTCAAAAGCCCTCGTCAGAATATCCATTTCCTGACCGCCTTCCATCAGCAAAAGACTCTTCTTCACTAAGTTGTAAATCCTGTGGTTTTCTTCCCTTTTCTCTAAGGATCTGTTGATAATATCGAGATAATAAAGAGCCTGCGCAGTAGCCTCAAGGGTCTTTCTGATTTCAGGAAAAACAGTCACCAGCTCCGACTGCTCAACAGTATCAAGATTCCTCCCCACTGTAACCGACAGTTTCAGCATATTCAAAGGCTCATAACGGGCAGAAGTCTTAGCAACAACCTTCTTAGCCCCCTTACAAACCGCATCAAACTTACCCTCGGAAGGAGAAATAAAAGTAACAATACGATCCCTCTCAGAAAGATCCCTCCCCCGGATAACTATAGCCTCTGTCTTATAAGAATGCCTCATGATGGGTTTAATTTGCAGGAAGGGGGACGGTTTTCTTGAGGATGAGGAAGAGAAAATACTATAAAGTTGATATTATAGAGTTAATGAAATCAGGTTCATCGGTTTTAAGGGGAAAGCACTTCCATAAAACTCTAATTATAAAAATTATCCTATAATAAACCTACTAATAACACTTTACATAAATCTACATTTGCTATATTCAAACATCATCAGAGAGACTTTGCGCACACTCATAAAGTGAGTCCTTTACGCATTTAATAAACAATAATGAGTTTTTGTATCTTTCATATGATTCACTAATCGTATCATTAAAAGGAAAAGAATGAATATCATTATGAGTAAGATTGTTCCTTGATTGTCCAATTGCTAAAAAATCTTCCATACCTTTTTTTATTTGAGAATTACCTTCATCTATTTTCTGTTTCATAAATGTTTTGAATCTTTCACCAAAGAGAGAAAAAAATTTATTTGCGTTACGTTTATCCCAATCGAACCAAGCATGATATTGCCTTTCAATGCCCTTATTCTTTACAAAGCTAACTATCAACTCATTTTTTGAAACATCATAAATAAAAGTTTCTACAATTTGCTTTAGCTCGGATTCAAAATAGCTTGCAATACAAAGGGTGAAAAATTTCGCAGACATCCCACCAAATGAAATTTTATAACTTGGTTCCTCATTCTCCTGCAAATAGTTTGAGATTTTTTCAATTTCTTCAAATAATTCCGAGATTCTATCACACATCATTTTCTCCTCATTGCTTAGTCACGACAAAGAATTTCACTGGCCCGCGTTAACCTAAGTTGCACATTTTTTA
>JAJTBE010000037.1 GCA_021287065.1 Bacillota bacterium | reverse complement strand
ACCTACTGTAGCGAAAAACAGGATTGTAAACCTTTTGCATTTGAAAAAATTACTTTTAATCAAAAAAGCAATCGCCAAAGCTGTAAATGCAGTGCAAGGGAAGTCAAGGAAATACTCCCTGTACATAAACGTCATAAAAGGAAAAGTGGATGATATTACTGCAGCCATAAGTCCGATTAGTTCATTAAACAAGGTCGCCCCGATAAAAAAAACTGAGAAGAAAAATATTGCCATCATAGGTATAAAAACAAGCATTGCGGTGTGCTGACTTGTTCCAAAAACAGTATAAGCTGATGCAGTCAATTGATAAACAAATGGGGGATAATAGTATTTGTATGCAAAAAGAAAGTTATCGATTTTACCTTTCGCTAAATATTGCCGAAATTCTATACTGTTCTGTAGATGCATTGATACATCTGCAGAAGGTGGTGTTTTGTCTAATGAAATCCATAAAATGAAAACAATTAAAATAAATAAAAAACAAACTACTGCTATGAGCTTTAGTTTGTTTTTATTAATAAAACCCTTTGATGATTGAAAAAAGTCAGGTGCTTTTATTGTCATTTCATCTTATTGCTGTCCCGGACCAACCGGAGCTTCGTTGAGTTTGAATCCGGGAGGAACATTTCTTGTAGCGCCTCTGCTGCTGTTATCCAGTGGGTTGACATCGGTTTTCAGGCTCGAAGTTGAACTGGAATTAGAGCTGGAGCTTGAGTTTGAACTTGAGCTGTAATTGTTGCCTCCGGGGACGCTTCCCGCATTATGAACCGGAACCATAGGAGCCTTCGGGGCGTCTCCCATGTTGTTTACCGGTGCGGGAGCAGGGGGAACCTGTCCCTGACCCTGGGGAACATTACCGTCCATTACAGGTCTGCCGCCGTGGGCATTGGGTTTTGGAATTGCATCTGCAGTCTTTTTATTGCCATAATTCCCTTTGGTCGGATATTTCGGATCTGTGCCGATTTTGGGTATGGAAGGTTTTTCATCTGTGGTTGGTGCTTTTGCCACAGCAGGTTTTGCAGGAGCTTTCTTCTCTTCCTTCTTTACAGGCTCTGTCGCTTCAGTAGCTTTCAGGGTTTCGAGGACTTTGTCCGAATTATCCTGTTGTGCAGGGATTTGTGCTATCACGGGGTTTTCAGAAGCCAGATCGGTGGCTTTAATCAGAAGGTTCCACTGCTGCCAGTCGGTTTTCTTTTCTTCTATGGCAAGAAGTCCCGGAGGCGGCGGAATCATCGCTCCCTTAGGATCGATGTAGAGCATTTTGCCTTCTTTAATATCCACTTTTTTAGCGCCGGATTCTGAAGGAGTATAAACAAGGTTGCCTTTCCAGGCATAAATAGTAACAGCTCCGTTACTTATCTTCACTTCAAAATCTTTGCCGTCGGAAACAACCGAACCTGCAGGCAGTGTAGCTTCGAATAAATCTGACTGGCCTTCAACCCACAGATCGCCGTCTATTACTGCAATTTTTACTTTTTCCTTGAAATCTGTTGACGGCTCAAGGGTTTCCACCTTAAATTTGGTATCTTTGTCTGCTCTTATGGTATGGATTCCGTTGACGGAGAAGATATTTCTCCGTGAATCACTGCTGGTCAGAATCACAGTGGTAAAAGGAACCGACTTGTCGTTTTTGGGGATCCAGGTGGCTGAATTGGTGTCATAAACAGTGTATTCCTTGTCGGTGAAAATAACTTTCAGCTCGCCTGTTACTGCCTTTGGAGCTTCGCTTGGTGCTGCCGCAGGCTGGCTGTTGTGGGAAGTCCCGAAAAAAATGGCAGCTCCGCCAACGAGAAGCAGAAAAGCGATAAGCCCGATAAAAATCGGAAGGCCGATTGTCGCTTTCGCCTTTGGGGGAGGCGGGATCATAGGAGCGCTGAAATCATCTTCAATCTGATAGTCGTCATTATCAGGCGGTGGAGCATCAGTCTGTTTGTTCGACATAAAGCTCTGATAATCAACTTTGGGTTTCATGCCATCAACCTCCGTATTTTTCGCCAGCTTCTGCTTCCTGATTTTTCTCCGTCGGGGTAAAAATCAGGAAAAGCCTGACTTCGGATCTGTACTTGTATTTACAACAACTCACTAATATTATTCCACTAAAAATGAAATAATTCAATACTCATGTTGAGCTGTCCGATTGTAAAATTATTTTTCGAAATTACTGATTATGTCGTGTATCTTCGAAATCTCTTTCATCAATATCCCTGGGCATGCCCGGTGCTCCCATAATTGGTCCCTTCATAGGAGCAATGCCCTGAATATCCTGATGATAATCACGTTGTTTGAGTATCGGTTTTTTCGCAATGGGATAATTTTTCAGGGATGGGGGAAGATTTACGGGACCTTCCTGATCTCCCTGTTTTTTTGATGTTTCAAATGGTATGCGTTTTATGGGCTGCCGGGGCCTGTTCTGATCATCGGAAAGAGTGCCCTGGGGAAGCCTTGGCAGAGGATCCGTCATGCCTTCCGGCTTTATGGTTGGTCTGCCGTGTGCATCCCTTCCGGAAAGCTCATCGGTTTTCCCCTGCTTACGGGGGGGAGCGGGAACATGCCCTGTTAACTCAGTAGCTGCAAATTCGTCGGTATCTCTCGGCTGGACAGGCCTGACCGGATTGCGGGGCTTCTGGGGCGGAGCAGGGGGCGGCGTCGGAGGTTGAGGCTGGGGATCATCGTCTTCCTCTTCTTCTCCGTATTCATCGTCCTGATCATAACCGCCGTAATTGCCGTATCCGCCGTATTCATCTCCGCTGAGGGTTTCATCGGCGCCAAATACCACACCATCCCTTGAAAATAAAAGCTGGTTGCCGTCAGAACTGACATGCATTTCATCGCCGGGTGAAATCCCCTGTTCAAGCATAACCTCTGCAAGAGGTTTTGAAAGATAATTCTGAATAGCCCTCTTCATCGGTCTTGCGCCATAAGCGGGATCATAACCGACATGAAGGAGGAAATTGGCTGCGTCTTCATCGATGACAAGCCTGATTTCCCGCTGTTCGAAAACCTGCTTGATAAGGGAATTCAGATTTATTCTGACGATGCTTCGCAGAGCTGCTTCGTTTAGCGGGTTGAAGATGATTATTTCATCAATACGGTTTAGGAATTCCGGTCTGAAATGCTTTCTCAGCTCCTGCATAATCTTTTCTTTTGTTTTCGGATCGCTTGTGTTGAGAAGCTGAATTCTGCCTGTTGCATCAACATTGCTGGTTCCGATGTTGGAAGTCATAATGATGATGGTATTGGTGAAATTCACAGTTCTTCCCTTGGAATCCGTAAGCCTGCCGTCGTCGAAAACCTGCAGGAACAGGTCGAAGACTTCAGGATGGGCTTTTTCAACTTCATCAAGAAGAACCACACTGTAAGGCTTCGTTCTGATTTCCTTTGTTAGCTGGCCTTCTTCCTCGTGTCCCACATAACCCGGAGGAGAACCTATCATCCTTGCCATTGCGTGTTTCTCGGAATACTCTGACATGTCGAGTCTGACAATGTCTTTGCTGCTGCCGAAAAGAAACTCTGCAAGTCCTTTTGCCAGCTCGGTTTTTCCAACACCTGTAGGACCAAGGAAAAGGAAAACACCACTGGGGCGGGTGGGGGATGAAAGACCCATTCTAACCATACGGATTGTCTGGGCTACTGTACGGACCGCTTCATCCTGTCCGACTACTTTATCCCTGATGGAATCTTCCATGGCAAGGAGTCTTTCCGATTCGTCGGATGTAAGCTTGTTGGACGGAATACCAGTCCATAGGGCTACAACTTCTGCTATATCCTCTTCGGTAACTTCTATTCTTGCATCCTTCATATTGTCCAAATCTTCATCGGACATTGATTTCATAGTGCTTTTTGCCGCAGCTTCGTCCATCAGATCGATAGCTTTGTCCGGCAGATTTCTGTCCGGAATATATCGGACCGACATTTTCACAGCCTGAAGAATAGCCTTGGGAGAGAAGCTCACTCCGTGGTGCTTTTCATATTTGCCTTTAAGCCCCTTTAGAATTTCCACAGTCTCTTCTTCTGAAGGTTCTTCAACAAATACAGGCTGGAAGCGTCTTTCCAGAGCCGGGTCCTTTTCGATGTACTTACGGTATTCATCGGTGGTTGTGGCGCCGATTATGGTTATTTCGCCCCTTGCAAGATATGGTTTCAGAATGTTTCCCGCATCAACGCCGCTTCTGGAATCGCCTGCACCCATAATGGTATGGATTTCGTCGATAAAAAGAATAATGTCGGGGTTGGACATCAGCTCGTTGATTATCTGCTGCATCCTCTCCTCAAATTCTCCACGGTGTTTGGTTCCTGCAACAATGCCGGCCATACCCACTTCGATGATCCTTTTGTTTTTAACGGCATCAGGAACAGTACCCTGAGCGATTCTTTCCGCAAGACCATAGACCACTGCAGTTTTACCGACTCCTGCCTCACCTATGATGATGGGGTTGTTTTTCATTTTTTTCGTAAGAGTCTGTAGAACTCTCCGAATCTCTTCCTTGCGGCCCACGATGGGATCAACCTTACCGGACTGGCACATTTCCACAAGATCTCTGCCCAGCTTGTCCAGAGTGGGAGTTTTTGCCTTTTTGTCCTTTTCTCTGCCTTGCTGCGGGGGCATTGCGCCTTCCTGCTTCTTTTTTTCCATAAAAGCGCCATAAGGCATACCCGGCGGAGGATATTTGACCGGAGTTCCCCTCTGCGCCATACCCTGAGCGGGGGAGTCAGATGCAGCATCGATCTGAAGCAGGTTCTGCCTGAACAGTGAAGTGTCTATACCTGCATCCTGCATTGCTCTTGCAGGAACAGAAAGACCTTCCCGGCAGATTGCGGAAATGAGATGATTGGGTTGAACTCTTACTGATTTCTGAAGTTCCGCCTCTTTTTCAGCCAGTTTGAGCACTCTCTTATATCTCGGAGTGGTAATCAAACCCGTCCAGAGAGGCTCCTCATCTCCGGGTCCTGCCAGTTCAAGTATGTTCTGCCTGATGCCGTCGGCATCTGCTCCTTCTTTTGTCAATGCTCTTGAAAGCCAGTTCTCGTTGTCCAGCACCGACAAAAACATATGCTCGCAGCCAACATAATAGTGGCCCAGCTTATAACTGAGCTGCTCTGCCGCTTTCAGCAGAGTCTCGCTCTTTTCGCTCATAAATATAGGCATGGAAAGCCAGTCTTCCTTTGATTTTATTCAGATTTTTTCCGTTTTGCATTACCGGTTTTTCTCGGTCTTGCATTCCTGCCCCTGTCGGAATTGTTCTTTCTGTCATTATTATCAGACTGTGAACGTTCCTGATCTCCGGAAGGTCCCGAAGATCTCGATGGCCTTGAAGGCCTTGAGGGCCTCGATGGTCTCGGAGGTCTTCCTGAAGCAGGTTTTGAGAAATTTCTCTCCGGCTTATTCTGATCTTTCTCCGGTCCGGAGAAATTTCTCTCCGGCTTACCCTCACGTTTATCAGGCTTTGAGAAACTTCTTTCCGGTTTGCCCTCACGTCTGCCGGGTTTTGAAAAACCTCTCTCCGGTTTATCTTCCCGTCTTCCGGGCTTTGAGAAATCTCTTTCCGGTTTATCTTCCCGTCTTCCGGGCTTCGAGAAACCTCTCTCCGGTTTATCTTCCCGTCTTCCGGGCTTCGAGAAACCTCTCTCCGGTTTATCTTCCCGTCTTCCGGGCTTCGAGAAACCTCTCTCCGGTTTATCTTCCCGTCTTCCGGGCTTTGAAAAACCTCTCTCCGGTTTATCTTCCCGTCTTCCGGGCTTTGAGAAACCTCTCTCCGGTTTATCTTCGCGTCTTCCGGGCTTTGAAAAACCTCTCTCCGGTTTATCCTCACGTCTTCCGGGCTTTGAAAAACCTCTCTCCGGTTTATCCTCACGTCTATCGGGTTTTGAGAAACCTCTCTCCGGTTTATCTTCGCGTCTTCCGGGCTTCGAGAAACCTCTCTCCGGTTTATCCTCACGTCTTCCGGGCTTTGAGAAACTTCTCTCCGGTTTATCTTCCCGTCTTCCGGGTTTTGAGGGGCTTCTTTCCGGTTTATCCCCATGTTCATCAGGTTTCGAAAAAGTTCTCTCCGGCTTGCCCTGACGTTTGTCGGGTTTTGAGGAGCTTCTCTCCGGCTTGCCTTTTCCTTTATCCGGTTTTGAATAAGCTTTTTTCGGTTTATCCTGACCATTATTCGGCTTCGAATAAGTCTTTTCGGGTTTCGCCTCAGCCATTTCAGGCTCAGTGACGGCGTCTTCCTGTTTCTCCTCAGCCTTTTCAGGCTCAGTGACGGCATCTTCCGGTTTCGCCTCAGCCATTTCAGGCTCTGTGACGGTATCTTCCGGTTTCTCCTCAGCCATTTCAGGCTCTGTGCCGGCATCTTCCGGTTTCTCTTCAGTCTTTTCAGGCTCGGTGAGGGATATTTCAGTCATATCCTGAATCTTTTCCTGATTTTCCGGAGTCTTATCCGGTTCTTCGGTTTTCATGGGTTCTGTAAATTCTTCAGCTTGGTTTGTCATAGACATCTCAGGCTTCTCCTCGCTTTTTTTTATTATTGAAGGCTCCGCCTGTTTCATCTTTTTGACTGTTTCAGAGGGCATTTCGATTTTTACATTAAAATCTGCGCCTTCTGTTGTTGAGTCTGTAGGTTCATTTGCAGGTGGCTGTGGTTTCTTTTCTCCTGATTCCTCAGCCAGAGCTTTTGGTGCTTTCTTTATTATGCTCGGGGGATCATAAACCAGTTTGACTATTGTTTCCACATGGAATGTCTGTGGGAACATATCAAGGGGAACCACTCTTTCGATACGATAATCTTTGGATTTCAGATAAGCAAGATCTCTTGCAAGAGTGGCGGGGTTGCATGAAACATATACAAGCTGCCTGATTCTCATCTTGGTGACGAGTTCGAGAACTTTTTCATCGCATCCCTTTCTCGGGGGATCAAGAACAGCTTTGTTGATTTTTGTTCCATCATGGTAAATTGCCGGCAGCACTTTTTCCACAAGGCCGGTATGAATTTCAAAATTGCCGATTGAATTGAGGGCTGCGCTTTCGAGGGCGTCTTTTCGAGCCTGGGGAACTTCCTCAATACCAATAACTTTGCGGAATTTCCGGGCAAGCCAGAGTGCTATGGCTCCCATTCCGCAGTAGGCATCAAGCAGTATCTCGTTTTGTGACGGTTCGAGGAACTGCTCTACTATATGAAGCATTTTTGCAAGCTGGGGAGGATTCACCTGAAAGAATGACTCCGCAGAAACTTTATACTTTAAGCCTTCGATCTCTTCTATAAGATAATCGTCGCCCCAAACCAGCTTGTTCTGTGAACCGAGAACAACATTGGTCTTTTTGTCGTTTTTATTGACGACAATTCCCTTGAGTTCAGGAACTTTCTTGGTTACAAAATTGACAAATTCCGCAATGTTGGGAATCTTTGTGTCGGTGGTTACCAGTATAAGAAGAAGTTCATTGCTGGCAAAGCTTGAACGGGTGATAACATAACGAAGAAGACCTTTGCCGGTTTTTTCGTTGAATATCTCCCAGTTGAGCCTTGCTATAGCTTCCTTTATCACTTTGAGAATTTTATTGCTTAATACGGACTGTATGGCGCATTCTTCCATCTTAATAACCTGATGGGTCTGCTTTGCATAAAGGCCGAAATATGGCGCTACCTTTGTTGATGGTGGTTTAAAGGGCTTTGTTGCCGCAACCACCTGCATTTTGTTCCGGTAATTCCAGGGAGCTGATGCTTCCACAACATCATCCACTCTCACATCTTTAAAACCGCCTATATGACTGAGAGTTTCCTCAACCATCCTGCGTTTGTAAAGTATCTGTGCTCCGTATGTGAGATGCTGGAGCTGGCAGCCGCCGCATTTGTAATAAATAGGGCACGGAGGGGATACACGGTGGGCTGAAGATGTAATAACCCTTGTGATTTCGCCTCTTGCATAATTTTTCTTGATTTCGTTGATGTGAATTTCAACTTCATCGCCAGGCGCTCCATAGGGTACGAAAACCACCATTTCATTGAGTCTCCCCACGCCTTCTCCGCCAATGGCAAGACTGTCAAGTTTCAGACAATGAACGCTGCCGAGTGTTACCGTATCCATATAATAATTAACCTTCCTTTTTTCCGCCCTGCAGTATTTTCATTCCCATATCTACCAGTTTCTGTCCGTCTTCAATGTGCTTGAGATCAGAATCTTCAAACACTTTAACCATTTCGCCGTATCCTTTTAGCTGCATTCCGATGGATTCGAGAAGAGTGGCATGAAAATTTTCCCATGCCGGCGGAGGCGTCAGTTGCGAAATTTCTTCGAGCTGCCTTGAAAGTTCCTTTGTAACATTCAAAGCCGCCGCTTTGCCTTTCTGCAAAACCGGATCGTCGAGTTCGAAGAAGGGGCGTATGCCTTCTATCTGTTCGATAAAGTTAATGATAGCCCTCACTCCCGACTTGTCGAGGACGAACTTTCTCTGAACAGCACTTATGTTGCGTATAAGATTTTCAATCTGCTCGAGGTATCTTTCTTCGTGATTTTCCATGGCTTGCTGCCTTTCTTATAAGATAACCTAATTGGGGATTCTTTTTATAATCAGATTTTCCTCTCTTAAATCTCATAATAACGGGCAACAAATAAAGGAAAATTGAAGGTTGTGCAGAATTAACCTCAAGGGTGATTCTATGAATGCCGGAAACAAAACATGGGGAATTATTTATATCATTTTGGGAGTTGTCATTCTCGGCATTGGCGCTGCCGGTTTTGCCGGATTTCTTTTCATGTCGATAAGTGATCTTTCCGGTTCGATGGTTCGTTTCAAAGCTCCGGGCAGTATAGAAATTAACGCTGAAAAACCATGCAGATACGGCGTTTATATCGAAAACAGAAGCACTTTTAACGGCAGGGTTTACAATATCAATTCCGGGTATGAAGATATCGGAATTAAAGTAACTGATAAAAAAACCGGAAAAGAAATCAAAACAGAAACAACCAATGTCCGGGAAACATACAATATTGGCAGCAACACAGGGTATCTCAGATGGAACTTTAATGCGGACGTCCCGGGAACCTATCTGATTGAAGCAGAATATCCGGAATCACAGGGACCCGACATAATTCTTGCTGTAGGCAGCAACTTTTTTGGCAAAGTATTGAAAACAGTCCTTATAGGATTAGTTATACTCTTTGGGGTTATCATCTGCTCAGGTGCATTGATGTTTATAGGAGCAGCAAAACTAAACCGTGCCGGGCGCGGAATGATTTAATAATCTACAGGTGGTATATGGCGGTATTTGGTAAAAACTTAACTGAATATGTCTGTCCGAAAACCATGAAACATGGGTATATTAAAAATGTCCGATTTTTATGCCGGTTTTGTTTTTCCTGACACTATGTCGGGAATTCTTTTTTATATACACAATGTGAAGGGAGGAAAAAAATGCCAAAAGGAGACGAACTTGAAAAAACTATCCAGGGAATTAAAGCTTCTGGAGAGAGTTTCGGCAAGTTCCTGGATGAGCAGCGGGAGAAGAACCAGCAGTATAACCGTATAAACAATTTACTGACCTATTTGATCGTAATTGTCTTTGCGGCTTTTATTCTGTTCTTCTACATGACCATCAAGAACAATTTCACTGGTGAGAGATTCCTTGCAAGTATTCAGAAGGAAGCTCCGGATGTACTGCCCAAGGTTTCGGAACATGTATCATTTGTTCTTGCTGATGTTGGACCTACTTATCAGGAACTGGCAGTTCAGAAATTCGAAGAAGCTATTCCTGAATGGTCAACCGTCATGGAACAGGAGATGGCAAAATTCTCCGATATGTCCACGGAAGAAGCTCAGAAGCAGCTTAAGACAGCACTCACAGGTGCTATCGAAAAGCAAAACGGACCCCTCAGACAGGCATTTCCCGGTCTTAAAGATGAGGATTGCAAAACCCTCATAAAAGAGATGGAAGATGAGCTGGCTGGCGACACTACCGATGTTATCAATTATGTGGTTGAAAATTCAATCAATCAGATTGTCACCATTAAGAAAACTATCGATAGTTTCGACACTAAAGGACTCCCGGATGACAGAGGCAAGCTTTCCAAAATGGCTATGCACAACATCCTGATGATCCTCGATCAGGAAGTAATGGAAGAAGGAGGTCAGAAGATTGAGCACGGAAAAAAATGGAAAAAACAAGGAAAATAGTGCTGAAAAGGAACCCAAGGGCAATTCCGAGGTTTCTTATCAGAAAGTGGGAGAATCCATTGAAAAGTCCTACAAAACCGTAAAAGAAGACCTCCTGAATCAGGAAAAAGCCCTCAGATTAAGCATTACTGTAAAAACAGTTCTGTTGGTTTTTGTGATTATCTATCTGGGTATTGTATTCCATTATGTTAGCCAGATTAATGCCGAAGAAATTGTCAGCATGACAAAAAATCAGTTCGAAGCAAAACTGCCTGAAATAAGCAAGCAGCTCGCAAACGATCTGAAATCTCAGGCACCGGCTACTATGGACAGCATCAAAAAGAGATCACTTGAGATTATCCCTCAGGTCAGAGAACACATGCAGGCTCAGGTTCATGATGAAACCAAGAAGCTGACCGATGGAATCGGCGAAGAGGTCAACACTCTTCTCGCTGAATATGTAAAGGACAATGCTGCAAAGATCAACCAGTCAAAATCAGACAAAACTGATCTCGACAAAGCAAAACTCCTCATTCAGATGATCCGCTCCGATTTCAAAAAGACGGTTCAGGAAGCTGCAGACAAGCACCTTGAAGAGTATTCAAAAGACATGATGAAACTCAATGCCGATTTGAAGAAACTCAAGGACAGCAAAAAACTGACCCCCAAAGAAAAATATCACAAAGATCTTATCGCCGTCTGGGCGAAGCTCATGAAAATGGAAATGAAAGATGTCCACGAAGGCGTCAGCAACCCGGCTCCTGAGGAAACCCCTCAGCCCGAGGTCCCCGTTTCAGAAGCACCCCAGCCCGATGAAACCAATGCTGATAAAGCAGACAAAACAGAGTAACAGTTAACTGTTTCTCAGTTGAATAATAACAGGAGAGAATCTGTAATAACAGGTTCTCTCTTTTTATTACACTTATTGAGGGAATTATGGGTAATGCCACTGAATTAGCAAAATTCACTCCAACCTCCAGCTAAATACACTTGTTTTTCAAGGAGGGAGGTTCGGAGGGCAACCACTGAATTAGAAAAATTTACTCAAATCCACAGCCCAAAAACTCATGTTTTTCAAGGGAGGAGGTTCGGAGGAGACCTCGCTTTTCCAAAAAAGCGTGGTCTCCTCCGACGGTCCCCAATTCCAAAGTTTTGGGAAGGAGGTCCGGAGGAAACTTTTTTCAAAAAGTTTTCTCTGGGAACTGGGCAAACGGACATAATTCTCGTGAGCGATCAGATAAATCCATGCCATAATTCATGTGCATTAGTATTATAGGATTCTTACCTATATTTAAATCCCAAAAAAAAAGCGGTGCCTGATCATCAGACACCGCTTTTATATAGATAAATAATTGATTTTCGCTTAATTTGCAGCTTTATAAGCTGACTGTTGTCCGTTTCTGGAAATATCGTAGGCTGTTTTTGCCACATCCATACCTAATCCGAGGAGCTGGCCCCCTACAAACATTGTCATTACCACCGGGCTTGTCAGAGGTGTTACCATCGGCAGCATCGAAGCGGCTGTTGAAACCATATCGCCAAGCACCAGATGTGAAGCATCCATGATTTTATCCATCTTTGTGGCACTGGGGTTTCTGAATGTGCCTGCGGTTTCTCTCATATCTGCTGCAATGGAGGCTATGCCTGTGGCAGTGTTGATAGCATTGAAAGGTCCGAGGAGCGGAGCAAGGAATGAAGGCAGAGTGCCTGCATTGGCTGCGATGCTCATCAGTGCAGGAGTATCGCTTCCCACGAGGTGGAGCAGAATATTATTTGTGTATCTTGCGGCCATTTCGCCTTTGTTAACTCCGTCGGCTGCTTTGTCCGTAGGTTTGGGTTTAAGTGAATCATGAGCTTTTGAATCGCCGAAGGTGTGTTTGAATAAACCTGTGAGAAAGCTGTACCATTTTCTGTCTGAGGTGGTTTTTATTTCACTTTCTGATGAAGCAAAACTGCTGACATTGTCAAGGCTCATCAGAGGATTTTCCTCTGAGCTGCTGAGATTTACACTGTCTGATGTCTGAATTGTGCCCGGCTGCAACTCTCCGTTATTGATGCTTACCGTATATTTCATCTGCTGAGCTGGATATTGTGCTGATATCTTCATCATTGTTCACACTTTCTGCTTCTGTATATAGCGTTTGGGACGGATCCAAAAGGAACCGTAGATGGTCATTATTCTCCTGATTAACTTATTATAGATCCACAGTATTAAATTGACAATATCAAAATGTAAACATAATGTTACAGAAATGCATCATGGTGCGCTTTTGGTTTTTGATGCAAGATTTTCCAGAATTTTAACTATTTCAGTTCTTCCTTCTGCTTTGGCTCTTGAGATGGGTGTGTTTCCGCCCTTATCTGCAGCCATTATGTCTGCGCCGTTTTCTATCAGTATTTTTACAGCTTCCGTATTTCCCGACATTACTGCATAGTGCAGCGCCGTCTGTCCGTAGTGGTCTTTTTTCTCAATTGCGGGCTGGTGCTTCAGAATTACAGCCATTGCAGAGATATTGCCTGTTTCCGCTGCAGTCATAAGTATTGTTCTGCCTTCATCATTTTTGAAGTTTATATCGCCTCCTGCATTAAGCAGAACTTCGAGAACATCATCTGAACCGGCGAGAACAGCCTGATGCATCGGGGTGTTTCCGTTCACATATTCCTGAGTTTTCGGATCTGCACCCAGTTCAAGAAGTGTGCCGGCAGCTTTCACAAGGTTTTTCTGAGCTGTGAGATGAAGAGGGGTTATGCCGAAGTGATCTTTTTCATCAATAAATGCCTGATTTCTTATTAAAACTCTCATCATATCCCTGAAGTCGTTTTCCGCAGCTATGTGCAGAGCAGTTCTCCCCTTGTCGTTTTCAGCATTGATGTTGGCATTTTCTGACAGCAGAAACTTAACAAGATTCAGATTGTTGGCGGCTGCTGCAAGATGGATGGGAGATTCTCTTTTATTGTTTTTTGCATTTATGTCTGCGCCTCTGCGAATCAGGGTTTCGACTCCGATAGTATTCCCCGTTTTTACTGCTTTGTGCAGCATTGTATCTCCGGTTACCGGGTCCTGTGATTTAATATCTCCAAGAAGATAAGCTGCTGTGTCTTTTATGTCATGGAATTTGAAAACAACCAGAGATAAAAGCAGGAGCAAAAGCAAAGCAAATGCTGCTTTTATTATAAACCCGGGTTTTTGTGTCATATTAGAAGAAAACATAAGTTCCCTTGCCTGAGGCTATTAATTTGCCTTTAGATGTCATTTTTGCAACAGTTTTTATTTTATTACCTTTGATTTCCTTTACCTGAGCAAATATTGTAAGTTCTTCTCCTGTGGGGGCAGGTCTGATAAATCTGATTTCCATGGAAGATGTCAGTCCAATTTTTTCCATTCTGATGACAAGCCTTGCCATAACTTCGTCAATGAGGGTGGAAATAATTCCTCCGTGGGTTACATTTTGCCAGCCCTGATGCTCCTTCAGGGGAGTGAAAACGCTTTTTATGCCGTCTTCCAGATATTCAAAATCGAGTTTAAGCCCTATGGGGTTGTTTTTCCCACAGACAAAACAGTATTTATCGTCTTCAAGGTTCAATGAAATATACTCCTTCCGGATTTATTTTCACAGTTTTAATGTTTACATTATGGACGAAAAAACCTTTGTTGTCAAAAGCTAAAGTTTGAATTTATGGACAAAAGGCGGATTTTCTGTTATTATACAGAAAAACAGGAAGGAACAAATGGAAGAATATTCACATTCCAGACAATATTCGCATCACTCTATGATGCAGGCCCGGCACCAGAAGCAAAAAGCTATGGAGCCTCAGATTCGCCATTGCTTTATTATGGATGCGGATGTGCATATTCTTGTGGAATACCCCGACTACAAACACCCCCACGCCAAAGGTGAGGAAGGGGAAATCTATTGTTCCAACATAATGACCTGTTACCAGAATTATGTGAAGTGCCGCTGGAGCGGGATCTCACCAAATTACCCCAATCCGTTCAGCCCTTATGCACCAAGGCATAAGTCCGATGTGTTATAAATTCTGGGTTGCTATATCAATCAATAATTCATTCGGAATTTCAGCATGAAAAGAATTTTTCTCCTTAATTTTTATTTGCTTATTTTTGTTTTTTTTATAATTCAACCGGATTTATGTTTTGCTGTATCTGAAAACGGAAAAACCGAATCACTGAAACCTGATGGTATAATTCTTCATACTTCCATCTGTCCCGGACCCGGAGGGGCGCTGCTTGGTAATAAGGCAGAAAAAAAGTCTGTCCGCTATCATTTTCTTGTTCTCAAAAACGGCTCCATAATAACCGGAAAGCCTGAGAAAGAGATTTTACCCCACATAGGCAACAAATTTATGGCAAGATCCCTTTCAGTGTTTGTTGAGGGCAGTTTTGAAGAAAAACCCCGCTCTTTTGTCAGAAATCCTTATGCACCCAAACTTCCGCCGGCACAGGAAAAAGCTCTTGTCAGTCTGCTTTTTGCTCTGATGAAAAAATATGAAATTCCCCTGAGTCAGATAGAGCGGCATATAGACAACAACGAAGAAATAGACTGCCCCGGTTCCGAATTTCCCTATTTTGATATACTTCTGGGAATGGCAAAAAAAATGATTGCAGCTGAGGGAAACCCTACATTGGCGGCAATCTGCAAAGCTAAGAAAATTAAACTCCCCCTGCCCAAAGCTTCCATAGTTATTACAAAATCCCGGAAAAAGCTTGAATTGTATTATGGGACGACTCTTCTGAAAACATATCAGGCAACATTTTCCGATCCAAATGGTGATAAGCTTCAGAAAGGTGACTGCAAAACTCCTGCAGGCAAATTTTACATCTGCGAAAAATACCCCATGAGAGCCTGGATGGAGCTGAGTTTCCCTGACGAATTCCACGCAAAAAAAGCCCTTGAAAAGAATATTATCGATAAAACAACCTTCCGCAAAATCGCAGAAAAATCAAAATCCGGCGGAATGCCGCAACACGGCACAAATATGGGATACGATGTGGGAATTCACGCCGCAGGTTTCACCTACGGCAAAATGGAACCCAATTCCACAGCAGGCTGCATAGGCCTCGAAGACCCCGAAGCCTTCGAACTGTACAACGCAGTACCCGTTGGAAGTGAAGTTCTAATTAGCGAGTAGGGGAGTTAATATTTGGAAATTTACAGGTGTATCTATCATTCTAACTGTATATGTATATAGAATAGGTATTTGTTTCTCTTTATAGACTTCAAAAAAACTCTGTTATCTTTGTTGAATTAGGTGTCAATTTATAAAGTTCTATTTTGCCTGAAAACGATGAGTTGAGAATGTGAGCATAGGATTAGGTAGCAATATTCAGATTGGTAAATGTTTACCCATATGCCCAATCCATATAATATGTTTCAGGCGATCTTCAAAAAAGTGAATGCGGTATGGTTCATTGTTATATTTTACCTTTAAGTGATAGTAGAACTTTTCTTTTCTCCTGTCTGGCAATATAAAAGTCCTTTTATCGGATAGTTTTCGGTTGTTTTTTGTGGTGTCGCTTTCATCGGAAATATCATACCCTGAATCCTGTGCAATTTTTATTCGGTTGTTACGGCATTCGCTGTTTTCTTTAAACAACTCGCAGAACCAAATCTCATTCAGGAATAGCAACTGATTCCTGAATTCTTTGCACAATTCAATTGAAAAGTTAACCTCATTAAGGGTTTTTCTAACTCTGCCAATGAACCTAAGGTTTTTGAAACTATCTTTTGCAGAATCCAGAAATTCATCCCAATTTTGATATAAACTTCCAATATTACACCATTCCTTAGCTTGTTTGATGGTAAACAGATTTTTGATCAAAACTGCGTTAGGTGTAGAAGATTCTTTAACTACTTCGCATACTTCTTTGTTAAAAATGAGTCTGCTGTTGCTGCCGATTTCAGATTTCTGGAAACTGACTATTACAGGGTTGTCCTTTTTCTGAAACTGCAATTCTGCCGCTTCAGCAATGCTATGTCCTGTAATATCCTCATCGTTAAGTTTGTAACTATATTGCCTTTTTTGGATGCTTTCTTTTTCCCAAAAGGGACCATTGGTGATCTGAGCAGATAATAATCTTTTAAAATCTCTGTCCTTCAGACAAAAAATACAGTCCCGGAATGTTTTGTCTTTTGTCAGGGGCTTCTCCCAAAGGCTTTCAGAAGAATAAATCGTTACTTTATTATTTTTCAAAAAAAAGATAATTTTCGAAATCATTTCC
>JAJTBE010000029.1 GCA_021287065.1 Bacillota bacterium | reverse complement strand
AAAGAAAATACAGGGACATAATTGATAACTCAATCGAAGGTATTTTTCAGACAAGTCTTGATGGTAAAATCATTACTGCAAATGGCGCCCTTGCTGCTGTTGTCGGCTACAGTAATCCGGAAGAAGCGATAGATGGAATTACGGATATTAGAAACCAGTTGTATTCAAATCCGGATGATAGGGACTTTCTGTTAAGAACACTAAATGATCATGGATATCTTTCTGACTGGGAAGTAGAATTTAACCATAGAAAAAAGGGTACAGTCTGGCTGAACATGAACGCCCGACTTGTTAGAGATGGCAAAGGAAACCCAATCTGTATTGAAGGATTTGTCAGTGACATCACAGAGCGTAAGCTGATTGAAAGCAGACTTCACAATGCAAACAAACAACTTGAAGATATTATTGATTTCCTACCCGATCCAACTTTTGTAATTGACAATAATATGATAATTATTGCCTGGAACCGGGCAATGGAGTATATTACAGGCTTCAGCAAACAGGAAATGATTGGCAAAGATCATATTGAAGCTATGATTCCGTTTTATGGTTCACCAAGAAAATTCATAATGGACTTATTATTCGAAGATAATAAATTACTCAAAGATCAGTATTTATTTGTAGAAAAGAAAGATAATGTACTTTATGCGGAAGCCTATGCACCTGCTTTGTACAGCGGCAAAGGGGGCTATGCCTGGGTAACTGCATCCCATCTTTACGACAGCTCGGGTAAAGTCGTCGGAGCTATAGAATCAATCAGGGATGTTACCGAGCGCAAAAAAGCTGAAGAAGCGCTGAAGGAAAGTGAAGAAAGACTGCGTACCCTCATCAACGCAATGCCGGATATTGTCTGTTTCAAGGACGGAGAGGGTAGATGGGTGGAAGCAAATGAGTTTGATCTGAAGCTTTTCCAGCTCGATGGAGATGTACCATACAGAGGTAAAAAAGACTCGGAACTTGCCATATACAGTGAGTTTTACAGGGATGCATTCTTAACCTGCGAAGGAACCGATGAAATTGCCTGGGAAGCAGGAACAATAACAAGAGGAGATGAGGTTATACCCTGTCCTGATGGTTCAAGCAAAATCTTTGATATTATTAAAGTTCCCACATTCACACCTGAGGGAAAAAGAAAAGGTCTTGTTGTAGTAGGCAGAGATATCACAGAGCGCAAACATGCAGAAGAAGCTCTGAAACATAGTGAACAGGAACTGCGTAAACTGAACGAAGAACTTGAATTAAGGGTGACAAAGCGTACCGAGGCATTAAAAACAATAAATGAAGAACTGACCAAAACCCTTCTGGAACTGAAGCAGACTCAATCTCAGCTTGTTGAATCGGAGAAAATGGCGGCACTGGGAAGCCTGGTTGCGGGTGTAGCTCATGAAATCAATACTCCTCTTGGAATCGGAGTTACAGCTACATCCTACATAAACGACCAGGTTAAGATGTACAACAAGCTTTTTAACGAAGGGAAACTCAAAAAATCAGATCTTGAAGATATGATCAAAGTGGTTTCAGAGACTTCCGAATTTATTTTATCAAGTCTTCATCGTGCAAGTGAACTTATCCAGAGTTTCAAGATGGTTTCTGTAGATCAGTCCAGTGGTGAAAGAAGAATGTTCCTTGTTAAAGACTACATAAAAGATATAATGAAAAGCCTTCATCACAAGCTGAAAAAAGGAGATTATTCAGTTAATATAAACTGTCCTGAAGACCTTGAACTTGACAGCTACCCGGGCGCTTTCTACCAGATAGTTTCCAATCTGATTATTAATTCCCTTACGCATGGATTTGATCAGAGAAAGCAGGGAACCATAAACATTGATGTTTCAACAGGAGCAAATCAGGTTTATATGAACTTCAGCGATGACGGAATCGGTATCACTACTGAGAATATAAAGAAAATCTTTGAGCCTTTCTTCACAACAAGAAGAGATTTCGGAGGAAGCGGCTTGGGCCTTCACATTGTTTACAACCTTGTTACCCAAACACTTGGCGGCAGAATAAAATGTGAAAGCCAACCCGGAGAAGGAACTGTTTTCAGAATATCATTCCCTTTAAAAAGATCATAAACCGGAAATATCAGAGAGATTGAATAAAACGGAGATTCCGTCATCTTCGCCTGCCCTCAATGCCCATGAATTGATGAACCGAAAGTTTTTGCCGGAAGGGTTTGGGAAACGAGCTTTTTTCAAAAAGCGGGTTTCCCAAAAAAGAATTATAAATGAGACCCCTCAACGAAAAACACAATTCAGCCAAATAAAGGCATGGATTTATCTGAACGCACACGAGAATTGTAATCATTTTCAAAATCCTATACCAACTTTTAGTAAAATGAAAAAGGCTGCCGGAGAAATAGCAGCCTTTTTCCAGGATAACTCCATAACCGGTAAAATTTATGGAGTATATTGAGGGGAAGTCAGCCCGGACGCCGTGGGCTGAGAGGGTTTACTTGAATTTGAGGGCCAGATGTAGATATTGTAGGATCTTGCTCCTGATGAGCTGCTCCAAACGAGGGTTGATGAAACGGAAACATTAGTCTGACCGTTTACAGGATAAGGATCTGTGGGGACATCAGGAGTTCCTGTTGATGTAGGAGTGGGAGTGGGTGTTACAGTGGCTGTAGCTGTGGGAGTAGGAGTGGGTGTTACTCCGGTGGGATATACATTGTAAACAATTGAGTGAACGATAGTATATCCGGCGGGCATTCCATTCGGAAGGGAGTACCAACCGTCGCTGTCCCCTGCCCATCCCATATTAAGATGGAATGTTGAGTTGCTGCTGTCATAACCGTCAACATTGATTGCATGACCTTCCTGATAGTTGGCGGTGTAAATTCCCATCTGCACGGGATAACCCTGTTCAACACTGCTTATGATATTGGTTGAATCAAAGGGAGCATACATAAATTCCTGATACTGGACATTGTCGTAGCCGAGTCTGTTCTTCAGGGCATAATAACTGTCTGAAGTATAGGCTCCTGCAAATGTGCTTGTATAGTCCATCTGAACCAGTACACCTGCTGCAAAGCTGAGCTTTGCCTTTACATCGCTGCTGGGATTGCCATTGTTGTAGCTTATGCCTGAAAAGCTGGCTGTTGTGGCATCCACAGCAATATGTCTTGTTGAAGTGGTATAGCTGTCAGATGAAGTAAGTGTAAGCGAAGTGGGGCTTTTCCAGTAGTTGAGCATCTGAGCCATTGAAGTTGCCACGCATCCCACGATGCAGCGATCATTTGTTGTGGGATCCATAGGGCATTTACTGTTATAAGGTGATTCCTGGCTCCATGTTGTGAATGTGAAAAGAGGACCATAGACTGATTTTTCGGTTTTATCTGTGGAAAATGCACCAGCCTTATATCTTTCCCAGTTTGCATAATTCTTGCTAAGGGTGTCCTTAGGAACGAGTCCCTTATCGTATGCTGAGAGTCTCTTTGAAATGTCGTATCTGAGCATATTCAGAAGGATGTTCTGACTTGATTCTTTCCAGGAGAATGATGATTCATATGAATACGCTATTACGGGGGTGATTGATCTGTGAGCGGCTACCACGATATATCCTTTGGGTTCAAGCTCAAAAACATAGGCTAATGTGGTTGAATCCTTGCTGCCGGTGAGCTTTTTGGGATCTCCAAGGGTGCTTTTGCTGATATTGGCGAGAGTTGAACCGTATTTAGCTTTTATCTCGCTGCGATTGCTGTCTTTTGTCAGATGATTTGCCGCAACAACTTTGGCTTCATCTTCGGTTATAGCTGTTCCTTTGCTCTGTGAATAATAGGATGACTCCGTTCTGAATACCCAGGCATCTCCTTCACTTACGGCACCGGACGAAGAAACCGCTTCAACCTGCCAGTAGTATGTAGTATCGTAATCAAGACCTGATGATGTAGTGGTTGTGGCTGTAGGTGTTACATCCCCGCCGCCTGAATCTCCGCCTGAGCTTCCGCCGCAGCCTATAAATCCTATGGCTCCGACCAGAATTACCAATGTCACCCAGACAAAGAGAGAAAGAAAACTTCTTCTTTTCTGATTCAAAAGAAACCCTCCTTAAAATTATTGAGAAAACCATTTATGACTTGCAGTTCCCGCCTGTTTTCCGCAAAAAAGGCCAAAAGGAATTTTATTTCAGGCATACCTGAAATAATTATACCCG
The DNA here is from genome assembly GCA_021287065.1 of Bacillota bacterium. Lineage (GTDB taxonomy): Bacteria > Vulcanimicrobiota > JAJTBE01 > JAJTBE01 > JAJTBE01 > JAJTBE01. Next base: position 8,183 of record JAJTBE010000029.1, on the reverse strand, counting down.
GCGTCCGACAAATCCTTTCATACTCTAATTCGCCCAGGCTGAGAAAAAATTAACATTACGTGACCTGAATTTAAGAATGATTTATATGATTATTAAGGCGTAAAAAAAATTCCTGATAATCATGTCATTAACGCTATACTTTATAAAATATTGTGTGATAATAATAATTAATACAAAAATTTTACCCGGTTTTCGAGGCTTACCGGTGTATCAAGTTAAAGGGGCGGAATAAATGGATAGAGTGAATATTCAACAACCCGGATTCGATTTCTCCGGAAGAATGCAGGGCGGGCAGTTCAGAACACCCGACGGCAGAAACGCGGGACAAACCGCACCTTCTCAGCAGCTTCCCGGCCAGACAGGTGAAATGCAGGGAAGAGGCGGAAAAGTTGACGCCTCAAAAAATGAAGCTACGGATGCAACCAAAAAAGCCGATTCAGCTCTCGCAAATCCTATGGCAAAACAGGCATTATCAGGACAGATGCCTACCGGCAACGCCGCAGCAATGAGCGGCATGGCGATGATGAACGCCCTCGCTCCCACAGGGGATCTGGTCAATATGATGCTTATGTCGGGAATGGCAGGCAAAGGCGATTCAGGCAAAATCTCAGGATTATCAAACACTGCTGCCCCCAATTATTCAGGCATTACAGATGTCAACCAGCTTATGGAAATGCTTAACACCAAAAGAACAGAACAGGGAAGCATTAACCAGAACATCAAACAGGTCAACCAGCAGGGCCAGTTACAGATGAAAAATGTCCAGGCTAAACAGAAACAGATGACTCAGCTTGGAAAACAGGAACAGACTTACAACACCAAAGAATCCATGCTGGGCATGAAAGAAAAAATGCTTCAGGGAACTGCAAAAGGAATGGAAGCTGCAGGCACAGGAATCGAAACAGCAGCGAAAGCCCTCGAAGCAGTGGGACCTGCACTGGACGCAGCAGCAACAGCAGTAGCAGCTATCCCCATCGTAGGAACCGCGATCTCAGCAGCACTGAAACTTGTAGCCCAGATGATTAAAATGATGGCAAAAATGCTTCAGCAGATGGGCAAAATGCTCAAACAGATGGGCAAAAAGATGGAAGCTTCCGCAAAACAGGCAGGCGTCCAGAAAAACCAGATGAAAGCGAAGAAAACTCAGGTAAGAGCACAGAAAACCAGAGTCAAAGCTGATGTCCAGAAAAGCACCAGACAGCTTGAAACCACCAAAAAACAGAGTCAGCAGCTTGTGCGCTCACTCGACAACAATGTCAAACACCAGACAGCTATCCAGAAGAGGCTTCAGGAAGTGGGAAGAAGCCAGCAAAACACAGGAGCGAGACAAACGGGCAAAAATGCCAATGGGGACGGGCAGACAAATGTTATGCGTCAGATGAACGGCCTTCAGCAGGCTTTCGGACTCGGCGATCCGATGATGGCCGGAGCCAATATGATGGGTCTTGCGATGGCGGCAGGCCAGATGGCTACCATACCTCTTATGAACGCCGGAATGATGATGTCGTCAGGAATGGGCGGTTTTGGAGGCGGTATGGGTATGGGAATGCCCGGGGGACTCGGTGCTGTGAGTGGAATGGGAGGATTTTAGGGGTTTCTGAAGGCGGATATACTCGATGATTAGACAAAAGCCGGCGCAAGCCGGGCCACGGAACGAATCTGAAACCTCAGGTGGTATTACACCGGAAGACAGGCAGGCATACTACGAGTTACACCTTATGCGGCTTGCCCGTCTTGTTTTATTTCATCGGCAGTTGCTTGAAGAAATAAAAAACAAACCGGGATGGAAACCTGAGCATAAACCAACTGTTTCAGATGACGACGATGATGATATGATACCCGTCAGCCTCGATGCCGACGATATTTTCAATATATACAGGTCAGCCCAGCGCTCCCTGTCTGTTTACTATCAGCAGACAAAAAAAGGCAATTATCAGATTAAACCCTGGCTTGAGGAAATGACGCAAAATGCTCTGAAAGACACCTCAGAACTGCTTCCGGAAAGAAGATTGCCCGGAATTCCCACAGTCGGTAAGGATGAAAAAAAGCATGAGCCTTTAAAAGGGCAGCCTCAGTTGGACAAAACAGTAAAGACGGCAACGGCAAAAACAACACCCGCAGGTAAAAAGAAGGGAAAAAAGGACAGATTAGTCCATTTCAGCGATGAATACCACAAAGCATTGAGCAAGGTGGTTCATAAAGACCATTAGTCGGCGTGTTCCCGTTTCTGAAAATATCTGTTAAGGTTTACGGAAGTTTCTCCATAACCGGCTTCTTCAATGCTTTTGCACACAAGATTGAAGACCTTTATTTTCCGTTCCATCGAACCGGCAGCCTTCTGGTTGGCATATTTTCTGATCATACCCTCAGTCCTGTCTATTCCGAAAACTCCAATAACAACAGCAATCTCCCGCTTTATCTCAGGATAAGGATCAGCAAGATAATCCCCCTGCATATGGATTTCATAATCCCGGAGAATATTCAGTAAAATTGTTCCTGTCAACTGCTCATTCTGTCCTTCTGCAGAAGCTTCCACTGCCTGGGGATAAAGCTGAAATTTTCTTGCCATAACCTCCTGAAAAGGCGACATAAAAGCAAAAAACTCATTCCACGCATTTCCCGCATCTTCCCACTGGCTTAAATCACAATAGAGTTTGTAATTTGTGAACTTGTTGTCAAGAATGTTTATAAGTTTTTTTCTCTGATACTCTGCAGGCAGTTTTCTGTCTATCGTAAGGGGATAACTAAAAATCCCCGTATTTGATGGGTATTTTACCGTAAGAAATACAACAATTCCCGGAGTTAAAAGGCATAAGAGAAAAAGAACAATCCCCGCATTATTGAAATCCTGAGATGGGATGAACGACAGCTTTGTTCTGAGAAGCTGGGTAAGCACAAACATGAAACGGAAAAACAAACTTCCCGGAGATACTTCCTTCATAAATGCCAGAGTATCCCGCAGATTTCTTATTCTTTCCTTCATAACCGCTATGTTTGCAGTTCGATCCTCTTTCGGTTTCAGAGCGTCAAGAACAATATCCTGAACATAAACCGACAACTCAGGCTTCTTCTTTCGCAGCGGCGGATACTGGAACATATATCTTTCCGGGTCCTCCCCCGTAAGCAGATGAAACATGGTTGCACCAAGGGAAAACACATCAGCGCGCTCGTCTGTCTGAGTATTTCCATAAGCTTCAGGAGCAGCAAACCCCGGAGTGCCAAGCTTAATAGTGTCTTTGATTTTTTCAGGTGAATAAATCCGGGCTGTGGCAAAATCGATAAGCATGATTTTGTCGTTTTTATCAATCATTAGATTGGCAGGTTTCAGATCCCTGTATATGATTTTCCCTGCAGGCTTATCACTGTGCAGATATTCAAGTATCTGACAGACCTGATACGAAATATCCAGAACTTCCGTTTCTTTTAAAGGGGCGCCTCTGTTTTCAAGATAATCGTCAAGATTCATACCATTGACGAATTCCATAATTAAAACCATCAGATCATTTTCAGCCAGAAATTCAACAAAACGGGGAATTCCCGGATGATCCAGCTGCTGTAGGATCTGCGCCTCGCGAAGAAACAAATCGTAGTGAAACCCCCGTTCATTGTCGGGTATATCGGAGAGATCCATTACTTTTACCGCATAACGGCGTTCATCATCTTTAGATGTGCAGACAAATACAAAAGAAAAAGCGCCTCTTCCGACTGCATGTCCAAGGACATAGCGGTCTCCAAGAAGCGCTTTTAAATTGTCATGTTTACTGAATGTCATCGTGAACGTGTTTAACTAAATGCCCTGTATTGATAAGCTCGGTAAAGTTGGCTTTGAGCATCTTGGCTTCTTCCTCGCCTATGGCTTTGACAAGCAATTCTCTCACAGACTGATTCTTCATAAGCATTCTTGCCGCAAAGAATCCTGTAAGAGCCAGACCTGCCATAGGACCACCGCCGAAAGCGATAGCTGCCACTGCGGTTCCCATACCCATTTCAAGGGTACCGGCAAGCTTCTTCATGTTGTTGTTCTCTTTGAAACCGTCATAAACCTCTTTGCCGCCGACGATGAGTTCTGCGGCTCCGTAAGCAACACCTAAGCCAAGCCCCAGAGTATGAGTGATGGGGGATTCGAGAGCAGCGGATACAGCAGGACCGATTGCGCTTGACACTGCACTGAGTGAAGAAGCTTCAACAGCAGTATTTATAACTGCCTGACCTGCAAGAGCCAGATGTCCGGTGGCTTTAACACCTTCCGTTACATCCTTTTCCTCAATAGCTCTCTTCATATCCCTGACGCCTTCCATGCCGAAGTATAATCCGGCAACAGCGGCACCGCCTACAGCCACTCCTGCGGCAAGGCCTGCTACATGCGCTGAATGGGCTACTTCTGCAGCAACATGGATACCTTTCATACCATCATCAATATAATCAAACTTATCTTCATGATGTACCTTGTGATGTTCAGGTTTATGTCCGCCGACTTCGTTTGTGTGTCCGCCTATTTCAACCGAGTCACCATGAGATGCCGGAGCTTCCTGACTCTGAGGTTTCGGCGCAGGTGTCGATACCTGGGCGGGAGTTCCTGTATATACAGATGACTGGATCTGGTTTATCATAGATTAAAGTCCTCATTAAAGACAATTTTTATCGGATTTAATTATACCATGAATTCAAAAAAAAATCTGTTAACAAATTATGAACATGTCGAAAAATTATTTGCCCGCAAGTTTTGCAAACCAGATGGAAACCTCATACAAAAGAACCATCGGCACAGCCACAACCACCATTGTAAGCATATCCGTTGACGGAGTGGCAACAGCGGCAATTACAAAAATTGCAACAATGGCATACCTTCGCCCTGCCTGAAGCATCTTGGATGATAAAATCCCCACCATGGTCAGAAACAGAATCACTATGGGAACCTGAAAAACCAAGCCTATAAGAATAGTCATTGATATGAGAAAATTAATATACTCTTCCACAGAAAGCTGAGGCGTGGCAATCCCCTGAGTCATAGAAACCAGAAAAAACTGGAGAGTCAGGGGAATAACCGCAAACAACGCAAAAGCTGCACCCAGATAAAACAGAAAAACCGATGCGGGAACAAGCCTTATAGCCCATTTTTTCTCCCCCTCATACAAAGCAGGAAGAATAAAACCCATAATCTGCTGAATAATAATGGGAACCGCAAGCACCACGCCACTCACAATGGCAAGGCGGAACCGCGCCATAAACGCCTCGGCGGGCTTAATCATAATCAGCTGAACCCCGGCAAGCTGCGGATAAGCTTTAATATAGGAAACAATCCACGGCGTAAGATACCATCCGGCAATGGAAAATACAACCCAGGCCGCAATACAGATAATTATCCTGCGCCTTAGCTCCTCAAGATGATCAACAACCGACATCTCACCTGCCTGCGCAGGCTTTCCGGAAGCTCCGGACTTATTGCCGCCCTGTTTCATTTCCTTTTCTTTACCGGATTCACCCGATTCCACCGCACCCTTCTCTTCGTCGGCCAAAATCAGGCTTCTTCCTTCAATCCCACCCACTGGTAGGAGTAATCACACACATCATATCCCGCTTCCACTATTATAGCTTCACCGGGAACCTCTGATCTGTAACTGTCGCCGTCTTCATCCCAGCGGCGTGAAATCACAATTCCAAAATCCTCAGGCATAGGCTGGGGTTCCCCTGCAGGGGCTCTCATCCAGTCGTCCATTGCCTTCAGATATTTTTCGTGAAGTTCTCTTATCTTCTGTTCTGTCGATTGTCCGCTCATTATTCCATCCTTCTGATTTTTACCGGATTAATAACTGTCCTGATAGAATTTTGCCACATCATCCCTTAGTTTGACAAGGGAGGGTTTGTGATAATAAATCATATGTCCTGATTCGTAATACTCAAGAACTACATTATCCCTGAGGGTTTTGTCAAGCCCCAGATGGTTGGCTGTATATTTTGCCGCAAAATACGGAGTGGCAAGATCATAATAACCGCACGCGATAAACGCTCTGAGATGTGGATTTTCGCACATCTGATTTCTCAGTGTTTCACCCACATTGAAATACCCCATGCGAAGCCCGCCGCTCCAGTTCCACATCATATGGGCATGTTCAGCCATCGGCATATAAGGCAGATCGTTTTCGTATTTCAGGTATGTTCTTACATAATCATTAACTGCAGTAACAAAGGGTCCCTTTGAGAAGCTGGGATCGTATTCCGCATATTCACCTGCTGAATCAGCATCGATTCCCTTAAATCTGCTGTCGAGTCTTCCCACTGTTCTGTTATCTTCCCTTAAAAGCTCCTTGCAGAAACGATGGCAGGGAATCCGCAGATTGCTGTGGCTCACAAACTTCTTCGAAAGCCCGGTATAATATGCAATTTTTTCTGCCATTGCTTCCTTTTTCTCTTCATCAATGGCATCTCCCGCCATAAGAGCCAGAGTATATTCACCCTGGGCAAACTCTTCTGCTTCCTTCAGGGTCTTTTCCAGATTTTCCATAAGCTCCGGGGCAAGTTTGTTGTGATAATAAGCTGTAGCTGTATATCCGGGCAGAATCAGCGGATAAGGCAGATCATTTCCGGTTTCAAACGAAATTGTCTGGAAGCTCAGCACGCTTGAAACCAGAACAACACCGTTGAGATCCATTGAATACTTGCCCTGCAGATAACCTGCAAGCCCGCATGCCCTTGTTGTTCCGTAACTTTCACCGGCAATAAACTTAGGCGAAACCCAGCGTTTGTTTTTGGAAGTGTAAAGGCGGATGAAATCCCCCACCCACTGAATATCTTCCTGAACGCCATAAAACTGCTTGGGATCCTCATCCTTAACAGGTCTGCTGAAACCGGTTCCAACAGGGTCAATAATGACCAAATCAGTAAATTTCAACCACGAGTATTTATTATCCTCAAATTTATAAGGAGGCTTTGGAGTCATTCCCTCTTCAGTCAGTACCGCAATCTTGGGACCAAGCACCGCAAAATGGAGCCAAATCGAAGCGCAGCCCGGACCGCCGTTAAACGCAAATGTTATAGGCCTCTTCGCCCGGTCAGGCTCGTTATCCTTAATATAGCTTACATAAAAAATATTGCACTTGGGATTTTTATCCTCATCGGTCATCTGCATATAACCGGCAGTAGCGGTAAACCCAATAGTCTCATCATCCAGCTTCAGAGAATGACGGGTAACGGAAACACTCCCCCCATCCTTCTTCTTCTCTTCCTCACTCTTATTAGCTTCAAAAGCTTTAGCCAGCGCTTTAAGATAATTATCTGACATGAAATTCACCTTAATTCGTAAAAATAATAACTAAAAAAAACAACATATCGCAGGCAAAAGAAAAACCAACACCAATTTCAACCTGCAATACACCGATATTATACAGGAATTTGTTTAATGCAAGATGGAATTTTTCCTGTCAGAACTGTAATTCATATTACAGTAATTGCACGGGCTTTATTTCTGAAGGAAAGTAAGCAGTATTGGTGAATTACCCGTTATCTACCCAACCGGAGGACTCCCAATGAAGCTGAAAAAAGCAGATAATCTTAAAGAAGCTATAAATTCTTTTAAACCACGCCCCCTTATGGAAAGCGAACTTGAAGAATTTTATGTGGATACCGAAGAAGCAAGATGCGCCGATATAGGTTGTTTTTTACAGCTCAGAGACAAACTGGATGACGGTGAGTTTATCAAGCTTCTGTTTGCAGGACACACAGGTTCGGGAAAATCCACAGAGCTGAACAAACTTGAACAGGAAATCAGAGACAGGTTTTTTATTGTCAAGTTTTCTGTGAGGGATCACCTTGATCTTTACAATTTCGAATATGTCGATCTTATTCTGCTTTTAATTGAACAGGTTCTGGAAGCTGCAAATATACGGGAAATTAAGATAAATGACAAAATTATTAATTTGGTTTATGAATGGTTTTCGGAAAGAGTAGTCAAGACAATAGCTGATTCAAAATATGGAGTGGATCTTTCGGCAGGAATAAAGACTGAAGAAAGCATTATCGGCAAACTGATAGGCCTGATTGCCAACTTCAAGGCAAACATCAAGCTTTCTTCCGACACAAGAGATGAAATACGCCGAACAATTAAACCTAATATAAACCTTTTCAAAGATCAGTGCAACATCATTCTCAGGGACATAGACAACAACCTTTACAGAAACAACAAACAA
>JAJTBE010000013.1 GCA_021287065.1 Bacillota bacterium | reverse complement strand
ATACGCAATAATAAAGACATCAAATGTGTCGGTGGTTGATTTGAAAACTAAAAAAGCTGCCGCTCAGGGCGAAGGCTATACTTCTAACTCATATATCTTTTCCCCGGACATAAGATACGAAGTAAAACTGGATGATTATGGGAGACAAATTCTCCTCACGGAACTTCAGACAGGCAAAACAACTCTCCTTTACACCGAGAACCGTTTTGGAGCAAGAGTGGAACAGTTATTATGGTTTCCAGTGGAAAACAGGATAATTGCGTCCGTTATCTTTCAGGAAATGATAAATCAGAAATCAATGGATTTTACGGAAATAATAGCCATAGATCCCCTCACATCCGCAAAGACTGTAATTTCACCGCCAAACCCTATCTATATCCAAAGAAATAACAAAATTTTCAATATATTAACGGAACTTTCCGAAAAAGCAGAAAATATCAGAAAAAAATTGAAAATCTGAAATCAAACCGTTAATTATCTTCACATAAAGACATAATTTCAGAAATTACAGCCGGAATAAAACTGTCCGGTTTTTGACTATATCAAGGGTTTTTAATTTTGATTATTGAATTATTAATGTTAAAATACCTGTTTTTTATAAACAAACAAATGAAAAAATCGATTGCGGTTTTCAGGCTGCAATTTATTCCAGCACTTCTGAAAGGCGGTTCAATGCCAAATGTTTGACTACACCAGAATCAATACATTTAAAAAATTTCCAGAGAAGCATTTTCACAAAGGAGTTATTTCAGCTCTTCTTGCGGTTATGCTGTTTCTGTTTATCAGCGCATCTCCCGCAGGGGCGGAAAATTATCCTCCGGGGATAATGCTGTCCAAAGATGTCAAAGATGGCATGCGTGGATACGGCCTGACCGTATTTAAAGGCACTACCATCGAAAAATTTCCCGTTGTCGTTGTAGGCAGGCTCAAAAACCATATTGCCGACAGTGATATGATTCTGGTCAGACTCGAAGGCGGTTACCCCTATCAGTATAAAATGCCCATTATTGCCGGTATGAGCGGTTCTCCCGTTTATATCAACGGCAAACTCATCGGCGCCATCGGATATGGCTTTCCATTTTCAAAAGAGCCTATCGGCGGCGTAACCCCTATAGAGGCAATGCTGAGAGAAATGCCTGAAAAAGTAAAACAGGCTGACAGCGGCACGGATATTAAAACAGGTAATTCAGTAACAAAGAAAACCACACTGGCAAAACCAGTAACAATAGACGGTAAAACATACAGCAAGGCGGTTATAACAGGCGCCCCAGTCAGAAAGAACGGCGCTTATCCCAAAGACACCCTTGTTATGTCTCCCGTAGCTTCTCTTCTTCAGCTTCAGGGATTCAGTGATAAAACCTGTGAAATGGCAAGAAAAGAATTTGAACCTTATGGAATAGAACCTCTGGCTATTCCGGGAGGCGGAAAGGCTCCCGCAGGAGTGGATTACAGTATGCAGCCCGGTTCCGCAGTAGGCGTTACTTTCCTCGAAGGAGATATGTATATTGGCGGAAACGGAACCCTGACATACCGGCAGGGAAACAAAATTCTCGCCTTTGGCCATCCCCTTATGAATCTCGGCAATACTGAACTGCCTATGCAGAAAGCATTTATTCAGACAGTTCTTCCCAACTATTATCTTCCATACAAATTTTCATCATCAGCGGGAAGCGTAGGCACATTTGTGTATGACGGACTTTTCGCAGCTTCCGGTATTCTCGGAAGAAAAACAACGATGATTCCCATCACTGTTGATGTCCATGAAGAAAAAACCGGAGCGGGAAAAAAGTATAACCTGCGCTGCCTGAGACATAAAAGCCTTACGGGACCGATAATGATGATGGCGGTAAACGAAGCTGTACAGCCGTTTTCACACTCTGCCAATGAAAGATCCGCAAAAGTCGATTATTATATCAAACTCAAAGGCTACGAACCCGTAAAATTCAGTGATTTCACCGCAGGCGACAATATTGGTTCCGCAGTAAGCATGCAGTTCGCAGGGTATCTGAGAACCCTGATCGCTCATAATTTCGAACCCTTTGATTTTGAGAATGTATCGGTCAAAGTAACAATTCTCCCTGAAGACAAAACCCTTACAATTAAAGATGTTTCAACCAGAATGCAGAAAGTGGGACCCGGTGATGTCGTTCCCGTAACAGTAAGACTTCAGGACAAAAAGGGTAAGATGATAACCCGTAATATGAATGTAACAGTGCCCGCCACAATCAGAAAGGGCCTGCTCAAAATAGGAATTACCGGCGGAGCTAATCAGGACAGATTTGAAAAGAAGCTTCAGCTTCTCCCCGTCAACCCATACAACAAAAACCAGCTTGTTTACCGTATAGAGGAGCAGCCGAGAGGTAATGAGCTTGTCGCCACCACCATGCTGCCCACCGAAACCATCTCATACGCCGGAGAAAGGCTTCTCTCCCTCTCAAGAACCAAGGTTTCCGTTTTTAAATCCTCCCCCAGAAGCACAGTTAACCTCCTGAAGGATTATCTGATCGATTCAATACAAGTTGATGGTTATGTAGAAGGCGAAGAGATTCTCGCTGTTATGGTCTCTCAGGAAAGCGCATCATCAAGCCAGGAAGGCGAAAGCCAGTCTTCCACCGGCTCTTCTTCATCAGCTTCCAACGGGGATTACGGAGAATATGCCGCTTCATCAATGGGCAATGTCAAAAAGAAACTTCTTGAAATGCCCGGTGAAACACCTGAAGTCGTCATGGCTGCAGGTTCAGAAGCTCCTAAGGACACTTCAAAACCCATAAACCATACCGGAAGTTTCAACCTTGATATTTCAAACCAGAAAGACTACTTTCAGGGTAAATTTGAAAACACCGGAATTACAAACGGCATCGTAACCCTCTCCAGAAAAATGACCGATGTTTTCAACTCAGCCAATCCTTATATATTCAGCCTCTACACCGATAAAACCAGCGGAAGAATCTATGCAGGCGAATCCCCTTCAGGCAGAATACTCTGCCTTAGCAATACCGGCGAGGTTATTTCCACACTGGAAACCGGTGAAATCATAATCTCCGCAATCACAGGGGATTCAACCAGCAACATATATGCAGCAACAGCACCCCATGGAAAAATACTGAAAATCGACGCTGCAGGCAAACTCTCGGTTTTCTGTCATCTTGACGATAAATGTATTTGGGACCTGAAGATTGCCCCCGGTGGAAATCTCATTGCAGCTACAGGCCTTAAAGGAAGGGTTTGGTCAATCGACTCTTCAGGCAGGGCAAAAATGCTCTTCGAATCCGCCGAACCCCATATCCAGTGTCTGGATATTACTTCCGGCGGTGATATTTATGCCGGAGGTTCAACAGAAGGCACTGTTTACAGAATCACACCCGACGGCAGGGTTTCAACCTGCTTCAAATCCATCGAAACATCCATCGACAGTGTATTTTACGACAACGGCATTCTCTGGGTCGCCTCAGAGGAACTTCTCTTCAAAATTGACGGAAAAGGCGCCAAAAAAGCGTTTATTTTCCCTGAAAATGTGGTCCTGTCAGTATGCAAAGACTCCGAAGGCAGAATCACAGCTTCAACATCCGACATGGGAAGAGTTTACAGAATATATCCCAACGACAGAATCGAAAACCTTTTCGAAGCTGAAATCAATCAGGTTACAAAAGTAATACCTGCTGCAGATGGTCTGATTATAGCCACCGGAAACCCCGGCAAGATTATCAAAATATCCGGTAAATACGCCTCAGAAGGCGCTTTTACATCAGGAATCATCGACGCAGGCAGAACCTCAGATTTCGGAAACATTCAGTGGGCATGCAATATCCCAACCGGCGCTTCAATAACCACACAAACCCGTACCGGAGACACCCTTGTGCCCGATAAAACGTGGTCCGACTGGAGCAGCGAATATTCAACCAGAGAAGGACAGAAAATCGCCAGCACTCCCGGCAGATATATTCAGGTAAAAACCAATTTCAAATCTGACGGTACAAGCACCCCTGAACTTTACTGGGTTTCACTTTTCTTCAAACACAAAAACCATGCTCCCCTTCTTATGCTTGATACCCCCGATGGAGGCGAAAAATGGTCTGCTTTAAGGGAAATCTCCTGGAAAACCTTTCTGGCAAATCCGGAAACGCTGACTTTCAGCCTCTATCTTTCACCGGATAACGGTAAAAACTGGCTTCCCATAAGAGAAAACATCAATGCGGATCTTCAGAAAAAAGGCGCCGCAGCCAGCGACTCTGAAAGACCCATAAAAATGAAGTATAAAGTCCTTACTTCAAGATTCCGTGACGGCAGATATATTCTGAAAATCAGGGGATTTGACAGAACTGACGCCAATAATCCCCTGCTGTCATCCGAAATCATATCAAAACCTTTTGTGGTGGCAAATAAAGCCCCTGAACTGTCAATTCTGTCCTGCAACGAACTGGAAGACGGCAGAGCTGTAATTACCGGATTTGTAAAAACATATTCGGTTAACATCGGCGAAGTTTCCTACAGACTCAACGAAAGCGACTGGACCCAGGCTTTCCCCCAGGACGGCGTTTTTGACAACGACCGAGAAAAGTTTGTAATCTACCTGAATAAACCCTACCCGTCAAAATTCGTCCTTCTGGTAAAAGCAACGGACGAAGCTGGAAATTCAGTGGTAAGAGATTATAAACTGTCGGTAACAAAAGGAAAGTAAGTTAAATCCCCCCAATTTCCAACAAAACCTTCTGTTCTAAAGGAAGAAGATTCAGAGGGAACCCCGCAAAAAAAGCGCGGTTCCCTCTGACAGTTCCTTATTGCTAAGTTTTTTGGGAAACCCGCTTTTTGAAAAAAGCTCGTTTCCCAAACCCTTCCGGCAAAAACTTTCAGTGCATCATTTTTCCGTTCTCTTTATTTTTGCTTTCTGCATATCGACACAAACTTCAATCGATATAGGAATTCCTGTAGGGGAGAGCCTGCGTGCTCTCCCGCAACAACCTCCCGCCAACCGCCAGCAAACCAAATAACCACATGCCTGGCCAACGACTGTAAGAGAGGTTTCCAGCAATGCCACTGAATTAGTAAAAACCACTCAAATCCCCAAACTCCAATGCAACTGAATTAGTAAAAATTTACCCAAATCCCCAAGCCCAATACTCCTGTTTTTCAAGGAGGGAGGTTCGGAGGGCAACCTCGCTTTTCCCAAAAAGCGTGGTTCCCTCTGACGGTCCCCAAACCCCACGGTCTCCGGTCGGTCCTACCCCCCCATGGTCGGTCCCCAATTCCAAAAGTTTTGGGAAGGAGGTCCGGAGGAAACTTTTTTCAAAAAGTTTTCTCTGGGAGTTGGGCAAACCGTTCCAATACTTTTGAGCGAATAGATAAATTCATGCCTGAATTCATGGGCATCTTGTGGGCGGACACATTGGCACCGCCCCTTCAGTTGGCGTTTTGTTTCCGTTTTTTAAGCATAAAGGGGGGACCAGATTGGTAATGAAGTCGAACCCTGTGGGTTTACC
>JAJTBE010000012.1 GCA_021287065.1 Bacillota bacterium | reverse complement strand
CGTTCCAATACTTTTGAGCGAATAGATAAATTCATGCCTGAATTCATGGGCATCTTGTGGGCGGACACATTGGCACCGCCCCTTCAGTTGGCGTTTTGTTTCCGTTTTTTAAGCATAAAGGGGGGACCAGATTGGTAATGGAGTCGAACCCTGCGGGTTCACCCGTGCCGCAAACTCCAATTCCAAAATCCTATGCATTGACGGTAATCTACCGCCAACTGTAGGGGAGAGCCTGCGTGCTCTCCGCCCTCAGCTATCTCCAACCGCCAGCACCCCTCATCACCCCAAATATTGCCATAATTACCGAATTGCAGGCATTGCCGCCCGCCCTGAATCACCAAAACAAATCGCATACTAACTACCAGCAAACATTATAACCAGAGGTTCGACATATAATGGCTGGCGAACGCTTGTGGTTTTGAGGTTTACTGGCGGTTGGCGGAAGGTTGCTGCGGGAGAGCACATTGGCTCTCCCCTACAGTTGGCGGGAGTTTACCGCTTTTTTCGGGGATTTTGAGATTTGAGTTTGCAGTGAAGGCGAACCCTTGCGGGTCCGCGTCGGGCTTACAAAGCCCTCCTACAATCGCTGGCGAACGCTTGTGGTTGTAAGAGAGGTTTCCAGCAATGACACTGAATTGGTAAAATTCACTCAAATCCCCAAAACTTTTGTTTTTCAAGGAGGGAGGTTCGGAGGGCAACTCGCTTTTCCAAAAAAGCGTGGTTCCCTCTGATGGTCCCTTATTGCTAAGTTTTTTGGGAAACCCGCTTTTTGAAAAAAGCTCGTTTCCCAAACCCTTCCGGCAAAAACTTTCAGTGCATCATTTTTCCGTTCTCTTTAATTTTGCTTTCTGCATATCGACACAAACTTCAATCGATATAGGAATTCCTGTAGGGGAGAGTCTGCGTGCTCTCCCGCCCTCAGCTATCTCCAACCGCCAGCACCCCTCATCACCACAAATATTGCCAATAATTACCGAATTGCAGGCATTGCCGCCCGCTCTGAATCACCAAAACAAATCGCATACTAACTACCAGCAAACATTATAACCAGAGGCTCGACAGACAATGGCTGGCGAACGCTTGTGGTTTTGAGGTTTACTGGCGGTTGGCGGAAGGTTGCTGCGGGAGAGCACATTGGCTCTCCCCTACAGTTGGCGGGAGTTTACCGCTTTTTTCGGGGATTTTGAGGTTTGAGTTTGCAGTGAGGGCGAACCCTTGCGGGTCCGCGTCGGGCTTACAAAGCCCTCCTACGATCGCTGGCGAACGCTTGTGGTTATTGGGTTTACCAGCCTCTCATGTCCAATGCCGCTGAATTTGTAAAAACTACTCAAATCCCCAAGCCCAATACTCTTGTTTTTCAAGGAGGGAGGTTCGGAGGGCAACCTCGCTTTTTTAAAAAAGCGTGGTTCCCTCTGACGGTCCCCAACCCCCACGGTCCCCGGTCGGTCCCGCGGGTTCTTCATTCCGAAAACTCCGAAAACTCCAAAAACCGAAAACAAAAGAGCGGTTCACTTTCTGAGCCGCTCTTTTTATATTTACTCTGCCGTTTCCGGCAGGTGTTATCCTGTTTTCGCCGGTATTACAGATCCGTCTGCCCCTGTGGTGCCGGCGGCGGTTTCGGAGCCTCCGGTTTTTCAGCGGGAGCTTCGATTGGTTTTTCATCTATGATGATGTCCGGTTCACTCTGCTTAGCGGGTTCTTTTCTGGGAGCAAAGTCTTCCGGCGGAAGAAGGTCTTCCTCATGGACTTCAGGTTTGTAGGTTTCAGCCTTTTTACCCGGTTTGCTCTTGTCCTCGGTATTGAGCACTCTGTCCCCGTGCATTGTACAATAGCGGGTCGGAGCTTTCCCGTGACGGAAGAATTCCTTATGGGTGTGAGGGCATCCGCCTGTGGCAAGCAAGCCTGTGTCATCGCATATCAGGAGGGCGATGGCATCAATTTTGGGATTATGGAAATCCTTAGGTTTTGTGCCCGCAAGGGCGGATTTCATAAAGTTCCCCCATATCGAAGCCGGGATATTTCCTCCAAATGCGCCATACATCTGGGCGTAGTCATCGTTTCCGGTCCATACCGCAGCTGCCAGTTCAGGAGTATATCCCACGAACCATGCATCTCTGTGGCTGTCGGTGGTTCCGGTTTTACCTGCTGCAGGTCTTCCGATCTGAGCGTTGGTTGCCGTTCCTCTGCTGACTACATCCTTGAGCATATCTGTCATTGCATAGGCTGTTGTTGCAGGTATAACCACTTCCTGACTCGGATAGGTGTTATCTTCTATGATGTTGCCTTCTGAGTCAACAATTTTTCTGATGGAAGTAGGTTCCACCCTTATGCCTTCGTTAGCGAGAACTGCAATGGCTGAAGCCATATCGAGGGGAGTAACGACTCCGGCACCGAGAGCGAGGGACAGATTGGGTTCAAGTCTGTCTTTTACGCCCATTTTATAAGCGTACTGAATAACCTTTTCCGGTCCCACTCTTTCCATAACTCTGACTGCGCAGACATTACGGGACCACTGTATAGCCTGACGCATAGTGATGGAGCCCATATATTTGCCGTCTGAGTTAAGGGGTGTATACGATTTGCCGGGACCATCGGGGAAGCTTGCCGGAGAGTCGGGAATAATCGTATCCGGTGTGAAGCCTGCGTCGATGGCGGCTGTGTAAACAAATATCTTGAAGGACGAACCAGGCTGTCTTCTTGCCTGCCATGCTCTGTTGAACTGATTTTTCTCAGTCCAGCCTGTGCCGCCTACCATTGATTTGATGAATCCTGTTTTAGGCTCCACCACCACCATGGCAGCCTGATGACAGTTAAGTCCCTGTTCCTCAGCTCTTGCAATACCGTCTTTTACGCACTGTTCAGCCTGTTTCTGCATCTTGAGATCCACTGTGGTATATACCTTCAGACCACCTCTCCAGATGAGATCATCAGGGTATTTCTGGAACAATTCGTGCAGAGCGTAATCGGTAAAGTACGGATACTTTTTGATTCTTGTAGCTGTTTTCTTTCTAACATAAACCAGCTTTTCATCAAGAGCCTGCTTCATACTTTTATAATCAATATATCCCAGATCATACATCCTTTTGAGCACAAGAATCTGTCTTTCCTTTGCCAGCTTTTTGTCCTCAAAGGGCGAATAATCGGTGGGTGCTGCGGGAAGGCCTGCGATAATGGCACACTGGGCAAGATCGAGATCGCTGATATTCTTGCCGTAGTATGTTTTTGCCGCTGCCTGAACACCGTAGGAGCCTGCACCGAAGTAAATCTGGTTGAGATAAAGTTCGAGAATTTCTCTTTTTGTAAACCGTTTTTCAATTTCAACGGCGAGGAGAGCTTCGCGGACTTTTCTGCGAAGATTGGCGCTGGGATGGAGGAAAATATTACGGGCGAGCTGTTGTGTAATGGTGCTTGCACCCTGTGCCCCTGATCTTTCCCTCATATCAATCCATATTGCGCGGATAATATCCTTATAGCTTATGCCTTTGTGTTCATAAAATCTTGAATCTTCGATGGCAATGATTGCATCAATCATATGTTTGGGAATTTTATCATAAGGAACCCACTCGCGGTTTTCCTTATATAAAGTAGCCAGAACTTCGCCTTCTGAAGAGTAGATGGTTGTGGTTTCGCTGGGTGAATAGAATTTCAGTTTTTCCACATTGGGCAGATCTTTTGAGCATTCTGCAAAAATGACAAAAATAACACTTGCTCCGCAGATAGCAGCCGCAATGAGAAAAATGGGGATCAAAACTAACCAGCGCAGGATTCTGAACCGGGGTTTTTTCTTTTTTGCTTTTTCTTCGCTGGAGTTATTCTCCGGAAGTTCCTTCGCCGTTTTGCTCACTTTTATCACCTTTTGTGGAAATTTGTTTGTAATGGGCATCCATAACGCCGTTCACAAAACCTGCGGATGGAGCATCTCCGAATTTCTTAACCAGTTCCACTGCTTCATCAATAACCACCCGGGGTGGAACTTCCTTCATATATTCCATCTCGCAGATACCCAGTCTTAATGCGCAAAGAGAAACATTGGGAAGATCCTCAAGTTTACCCCTGTGCAGATGGGCGCTGATCATATTGTCGATTTTTTTACTGTTTTCGTTCCAGGCGCGGATTTTCTTTTCCACAATTCCCTGAAGTCCCTTTGCTTCGCCCGACTGAAAAAAGCTGTACATACTGGCCATAACATCCTCGTCGCCGACTTTGGATGAAAAGAGTATCTGAAAAGCTGCTTCACGGGCCATTGTTTGTCTATTCGTCTTCATCAGAACCTGACCTGCCTTCAACCGAACCGGTGTGAACTTCACACTTTCTGAACTGTTCGTCTTTCATCATCATTCTGTGGAAAGGTATGGTTGTTTTTACACCTTCCACATACATCTCGTACATTGCCCTGTCCATACGGATAAGAGCTTCCTGTCTGTCTTTGCCATGGCTGATAACCTTGGCAATAAGGGAGTCGTAGTAAGGCAGTATTTTATAGCCTCTGTAGATATGGGAGTCCACTCTGATTCCGGGACCTCCGGGAAGTCTGAAATCCTTAATTTCACCCAGTGAAGGAGCAAAATTACGCTCAGGATCCTCAGCATTGATTCTGCATTCGAGGGCATGGCCTCTGATGAAAATCTGACGCTGGTTTATATCAAGAGGTTCATCCATTTCCATTCTTATCTGTTCTCTTACCAGATCAACTCCTGTAACCATCTCGGTAACGGGATGCTCAACCTGAATTCTTGTGTTCATTTCGAGGAAATAGAATTTTGCAGTATTTACATCATAAAGGAACTCTACGGTTCCAACTCCGTGATATCCGATGGCTCTTGCCGCACTAACTGCTGCATCGCCCATTTTTCTGCGGATGTAAGGTGAAATAACCTGCGAAGGCGCTTCTTCTATCAGTTTCTGGTTTCTGCGCTGCACAGAACAATCTCTGTCGCCGAGATGAATAACATTGCCCAGCTTGTCCGCAAGAATCTGAAACTCTATATGACGAGCTTCAGTCATCAATTTTTCAACATAAATCCTGTCGTCGGCAAAAGACTTGAAAGCTTCCAGTTTTGCCTCAGAAAGACTGTCCCGAAGCTCCTCGTCGCTGTTTACAATTCTCATACCCCTGCCGCCGCCGCCGGCAACAGCTTTTATAATTACCGGATATCCATACTGCCTTGCAAAGGCGAAAGCCTGTCTGTCCTCGTCAAGAACATCGGTTCCGGGAAGAACCGGTACGCCGGCTCTTGAAGCGGTTTCCCGTGCTGCTGCTTTGTCGCCCATAGCAGTCATCGATTCCCTGTTAGGTCCGATAAACATGATATTATGATCTTTGCAGATTTCCACAAACTCAGGATTTTCAGCAAGAAAACCATATCCGGGATGTATGGCGTCAGATCTGGAAATCAGTGCGGCGCCGATAATATTGGGGATGTTGAGGTAACTGTCCGATGCTTCCGCTGGTCCCACGCAGAAAGCTTCATCCGCCATCTGCACATGGGGCAGATCTCTGTCAACTTCTGAAAATACAGCTACTGTCTTTATATCAAGTTCTTTACATGCTCTGAGGATTCTCAGAGCTATTTCGCCCCTGTTGGCTATTAAAATCTTTTTGAACAAAATGTCACCTGTCCTGTCTTTATACAACTTTCAGTAAAAATAGTATCTGCCCGTATTCCACAGGCTTTCCCTCGCTTCCGAGGATTTCCGATACTACGCCCTTGCAGGGAGCTTTTATCGTGTTCATTATATTCATTGTTTTCACAACTGCCAGAGTCTGGCCCGCTTTTACCTCATCGCCCCGTTTTACATAGGGTGAATTCTTTTCGTTGTTGAGATGAAGTATCCCCAGATATTTTGATGATACAGGTTTAAAAGTGTCTTCTTCGGTGCTTACGGTCAGTTCTGAACCGTTGCCGTTACCGCCGCTTCCCTGAGTAGCCTTCTCAATGCCCAGTTCAACACCTTCGAAGCCTGCGTCAAGTCTGCTTAGGCTGCTGCTGTTGAATACATCTATAATATCTGAAAGTTCATTGGCACAGAATCTTATACAATCCTGAAAATCCTTTTCATCTTTTGCGGTAAATCCAAAAAATCCGGATTTCTCCGATTCACTAGTCTGAGTTTTCATATATACTCCTTTTACCTTATCCCGTTGATTTTACTTCCGGAATATAAAAAAAGCAAGAGCAGAACCGCTCCTTCAAGTGTTCTTAATAGCGGAAACCCCGCTTTGTGCCTGACACTTCCACACCATTTATATTTATCCTGTTAACAGCCGCCAACCTTCTGCAGAAGTGAAAATAATTTTATTTTCCATTAAATCTTCATAAAATCTTCAGATATAACCGTCAATCGCCTAAAAATAAAAACCGCCCCATACAGCCGGTGCATAAGGACTGCCTGTTACTTTACAGAACCCTGCTGCCACGCCGGTATGTTGCGGTTTTATCAAAATCATTTTGGAAAAATAGTATGGGTCCAAAAGCCAACCGCCAGCAAATCCAACAACCACAAGCTTCGCCAACGATCATAGGAGAGGTTGCAACCTCAATGCCACTGAATTATTAAAAATCCACTCCAATCCCCCAGCCCAATACTCCTGTTTTTCAAGGAGGGAGGTTCGGAGGGCAACCTCGCTTTTTTAAAAAAGCGTGGTTCCCTCTGACGGTCCCCATTCCCCCCGGTCGGTCACTAAATCCCCGTCGGTCCAAATCCCCCGGTCGGTCCACAATGCCAAAAGTTTTGGGAAGGAGGTCCGGACGAAACTTTTTTCAAAAAAGTTTTCTCCGGGAGCTGGGCGTACGGTTATAATTCCAGTGATCGATCAGATAGATTGCACCTTAATTCATGTGCATTGTTTGCAACCTCAATGCCACTGAATCAGCAAAATCCACTCCAATCCCCAGCCCAATGCTCCTGTTTTTCAAGGAGGGAGGTTCGGAGGGTAACCTCGCTTTTCCAAAAAAGCGTGGTTCCCTCTGACGGTCCCCAACTCCCCGTCGGTCCCCGGTCCCCCGGTCGGTCACTAAATCCCCGTCGGTCCCCATTCCCTCCGAGTCGGTCCCCAAATTCAAAAGTATTGGGAAGGCGGGTGCCTGCCCGCAGGGTGGGCGCGTGGTTGGGTTTGGTTGTGGCGTCCTGATAATGTTCTGTATATTCAGCTATACCTATGCCGGGATTGAAATCCACTATCTGACTAAGTTTAAATTACCCGATATATCCTGTCATGTTATAATAAATATTTTTCAAAAGAAAAAAGCTCCGTAAAGGAGCTTTTTTCGGGGATATTGGGGGGGATGGAAATAAATCGGTAAAAATTCTAAGGTCTGTGGCCGCCAGGTCCACCGGGTCCATGTCCGGGACCGCCGGGACCGCCAAAACCGCCGCCGGGTCCGTGTCCGGGTCCGCCAGGTCCTCCAAAGCCGCCACCGGGATTAGAATGAGGTCCGGGGTGAGGAGAAGGTCCCGGGCTTGGGTGCGGGCTGGGTCCCGGATTGGGGAACGGATTAGGACTTGGTCCGGGATGTGGTGAAGGTCCAGGATTCGGATGAGGGTTCGGTCCGGGATGTGGATTGGGTCCGGGACCGGGATGAGGGAAGGGACCGGGATTCGGATGAGGGAAGGGTTCAGGGGTCGGCATGGGAGTATTATCCTGAATATATTCGGAATATTCCGCAAGACCGGTTTTGGGATTGATTTCAACTACCTGAACCAGTGATTTGAATGCATTAAAATCGTCCTGAGTATGTTTTTCGTATCTTTCCTTTTTGGAACCGAAAATAGGAATTGACTGATAATCTTTATCGTATTCGAGTATAACTTTGGGTGAATTCAGAACGCCTGCATTATCCTTAACTTCTGCGTGAAGTTCTTTCTTTTCATGGGTAGCGGGATCAAAAGAAAGATTCCCCGAGATTCTTTCATTTGGTGCATCGCTGAATGAAAGGTTTCTTACTTTTACCTCTCCCATTCTGCCATTCATGTCAATATCGACTCTGTCGTCTACACTCATCAGCTTTCCGGCTACATTATTAACATCGCTTACTACTTCCTGAGCTTTCTGCTCTGTGGCCGGATGAGTCCCCGGTCTGAACTGAAGCTGGTCAAATCCTCCGATTTGCATAACTGTTCCCCTTTCCTTTTTTTATTTTTCTTTATATAATACAGCATAACAGCCCAAAAACAAAGAAAAATAAGGGTGGTTATGTAAAACTTATGTAAAGAAAGTGTGACAATTTTCATAGGTTCTGACATGTTTTTATATGTTTCCCTATCTATAAATAGCTTTGAATATCGCTTCACTTTATTAATGCAGCATATCGAATAATATTTAACACCAACTTTACAATACAATTGCCACATACTGGCAATGCCAATTGGTCAGGGACCGGAATTTCAAGTGAGCTGCCCGCATTGGTATGATACAGGTATTTTGAAAAATAGTATAAAATAACAATTATAAAAAACGCACGGATTTTTTTGACAATCAAGGACATTGGGAAAGATTCAATGCTCCTTCCCTGAAAAACAAAGACATTCGGTTGGGAAGATGAGTTGCTTTTACTAATTTACAGGCATTAAGGAGATGTTCCGGTTTTTTAGTCAGAAATTCTGAAAATCTGGTAAAATATAAGATATTACATAAAAAAACAGGGGGTGCTTTTATGAAAAAACAGGGAATTATGGTTTTGATTCTTTTGTTATTCGTTGTCTCGGTTTCTTCGGGATTTGCTTCAACAATGGCTCAGATGGACTTTAAATGTCCCGTGTGCGGAACTGCTTTTAAAGCTTACCAGAATATGAGTTATACCACATTTGGCACTTTAAGGGATTTTCAGAAAGAAGGTGCTATCAGCGGTTTGTATGAAAATATGATTATTTCGTGCCCAAATTGCCATTTTGCCGGGTTTCCCGAAGACTTTAATAAGGCTGTTGATCAGAGCATAAAGGAAAAAGTTCTGAGTGAGTTAAAAACGGTTAATCCCGGAAAACCTCTTGACGACATTACGGAATGCGAGTTTGCGGCAAAAATTTATATCTGGAAAAAAGCGAAGAATAACCAGATTGCTCACATATATCTTGTGGGAAGCTATCTTCTTCGTAACGGGACCGGTGAAGGACAGCAGAAGAGAATCTGGTTCCAGAATCAGGCTGCGGCATACCTCGAAAAAGCACTTGCAGCAGGTGAGCTTAAAAGCGCTGATGAAAAAGGATCCGTAAATTATCTCATCGGAGAACTCTGCAGACGAACAGGCAAATTCGATGAAGCGTTAATATGGTTTGATAAAGCGAAAAAAATCAAAGGCATTCCCGATGGCCTGAAAAAATGGATCACTGAACAAAAAACTATGGCGGAAAAGAAAGACGCGGGAAATAATATCTGATATTGAATCCTGAAAACTTTCTTATTGGGAGCAAAGTGAAGGATTACCTTATTGTTGAATTTGAATCTTCAGTTTTCCCAGGCACTTTTTGGCAGGTTTGATAATACTCATTGCCATTTGCGCAAAAGGATCCTCTGATAAATATTTTGATAAGTCAGTCTTTCTCCCGCCTATGCTGAATGCTGCACCTGATCTTACCATATCGGGTGTCTGCCTCAGGAGTTCTTTTTCTATGAGAACGTTAATTTCTTCCGATGGACGGCCTGCGTTTGCTGTGACTATATCCGACAGAATCTGTGTCCGGGATTTTTCGATACTGTTTACTTCATCAATACTGCTGCCATTGTAAATAAATGATATTTCCGAAGCTTTTTTATCAAGGGAAGGGTAAAAATTATAAAAAATCGCCTTGTCCGGTCTGGTTATTATCTGCATTGAATTGTATTTATTCTTTTTATTGTCTGTGATTTCCATTACCGGAGTTCTGAATACATTATTTTTGCCAGGCTTTTCATATTTCAGACAGAACCAGAAGCTTTCATCAAGAAGATATATGGAATGCCCAAGATAAACCGAACCATCAGGAGCTTTCAGGGGAATATTTAATTGCAGAATGTTTTGTCCGGATATTTTTCTTCCTGGAACCCCCAAAGTGTCACCGCTGAAAAACAAATCCCATTCCTTTATCATAGATCCTCCGTTTATATAAAAAATTCGTCATTTTTATGTAAATCAACCCATTTGGCTGTTTCTCTGACCCAGAGATCAAAGTAGAAGCCGGTCATCATCTTCCATTGTTGCCTGCATATTTCCATTATGTCATTATCGAAATCCGCAGTTGCTATTTCCATTGTTTTTTCCTGTTCATATGCTTTTAATGCATCCCATACATGTGCGGATTCAACTTTCAAACCTGTGCCGGCAAAAAGAGAATATCTAAAATTGTCATTTTTGCAGAGTTCGTTTAACAATTGTTTGCCCGATTCTGTTATTTCTATAAATTTCTCTTTGAAAAAACTGTCGTTCACTTCTCTGATGATTGACATAACAAGAAACTCTTCCTGAATATTTTGTTTTGTTGTCAATTCAAGAAGTAAACCACACAGGTTTTCCAGCTCTTCATCAAAATCATGAGTTTGCACGGCATCCCAGCCCAGAACCTTCCTGATATGACTTAGCAGATGCAGAACGATTTTAATCTGCCTTTCTCTTACCCCTTGTCTGTCTTCAGCAAATACAATTTTTTTGTATGATGCTGTGCTAATATAATTCCGGCTTGGTTCTTCAGTCAAGCTTTTTATACAGATTATAAGATTATTAATAAAAAAATGATTTTCTTTTGTAATATTCATATTCATCCCGCCTCTTTCCACTACATTATTATAGCAGATTATTGCTGTTAAGACTATTGCCGTCTCAGAATGAATACAGCATCAGACTGGATGCGCATGATGTTCATGAAAACATCGGCTTTTTTATAGTCCGGTTTTGATTGATACCAACTTTCCAATATATTGAAAACACATTGTCATTGCAAACCCTTCGCAAAAGGGTGAAGCAATCCCGTCGGCATAGTAAATATTCCGGCAAGATGGTTTTAACAGTCTCTCGCTTAACCCAATGCCCCTGAAACCAAAACCGGGTTTTAACCCAGTGGTAGTAAGAACCCCATAACCACGGGCTTTAATCCATTTTAATTGTTTCCCCTATTTCCACAATAATATTTTCCGGTTAACTATTAAAACAGTTCAGGCTTTACAGTTGTACGTCTGCAGTCCACCAGGCTGAAGTCTGGTATTGGTTCCGGAACCATGCTGCAAAAATTCCTGTCGTACTCCTCGTACAGTTTTTCCAAAATACACGCGTTATACAAATGCAGGCCGATTATTCTTAATTCCGGTGATTACCGATTAACATTGCCAGTGTGTAGCAATTAGATTGGAAAGATGGTATGAAGAAGCGATCAGACGAGATATAGCTCAAAAAAACAATGCTTTCAAGAAAAATAACCAACAGGATTCTAAGCGATTAGTCAATATATGTAATAGAATATATTCTCATACAATATATTTTTGTATGAGATATTAATTATTGTTTTTACTGTATATTTTTTCATTATCTCTTGACTTTAATTTTTAGATGTGTATAATTATTGTTATGAAGATACATATTAACTCTTCTGTATTCCCGGAATAATTATTTTTTACGGTATTACTCCTTATTTTTTAATTGCTTATTTATACCCTGGTTTAATATTATAATTTTTCAGGAGGCATGAAATGAAGTTTGATGAAAGAATCAACCGCAATCCCGATGAAACACCGGAAACACAAAACATTCAGGACAAAGTGGCAGATGAGGCGCAGCAGCAAGGGGAAGAACTAACAATAATCCGGATTCTGGAATTATTCAGAAAAAACAGTGAGGAGCAGGCTGAATTCGCCAAAAATCCTCCCGAAAATGTCAGAACCCGGAAGATAAACAGGTATCTGGCGCAGGCACAGGCTGGCAGCAATGACCGGACACAGACTGAATCTGCCTGTGACTGCAGCATTCCGGCTCTGACAGGAATGAATATTCCTGAAGAAATTCCTGTAGGGGTGGATATAACAGTGGGACCCGAATCTGACGGGCAGGACATTCTCAATTATCTCAACAAAAATCTTGATTTCAGAATGTCTGACGAGGAAAAATACGGAAACATTCTTCAGGGTAAAAGAGAAGAAGCTGAACGGCAGCACAAATTGATGAGGGAGAAAGCCAAAGCGGAAAACGGATTTGATCCGTACATTCTGGCAAAGCTTCAGCGTATTGAGCAGTGGAAAAAGACCAGGGAAAAAGCCCATTCGACATTTCATCATTATCAAACCACAGGCTCTTTCTACTTTGGGCGGGATGAGATAAAGAATGAATGCAGGGATATTTTCACTGTAAGAATCGCATTATCTCCGAAAGCTAAAAAAGAAAATAGGAAAAACGGAACAAAAGGCGAAAAGAAACCTGAGAAGCACAGAAAAGCTTCTGAGATGAGAATCGACAAAGAGGTATTATTCGGCAGGCTGGTTTATCTGGTGAAGGACACCATGGGGATAACCTGTGAGGATCTTACTTTTGTCAATGATTTCAGAAGATGGATTGCAGAACTTGTAACCTGCAAAGCTGTGCTGATGACTCAGGAACATGCCAAAAGCGGAATGAAAATTCTGATGGGTGAAGAATATATAATTTCAATCGGTGAGTTAAGAAAAAAAATCAACTGGTGTTTTCAGCCCAACGACAGTATGCTTTTAGATCCAAAGGAAGTTGCTGAGCTGGAAGATCCGATACTTAAAAAATATGCTCATGTTTATCAGACATTTTTTCTGGATGAACTGGAAAACAACTGTATTAAATATGCAAAACTGAATTTTGACTGTGACTACGATTTATATTTTAACGACTCCGAAATTACAAAGTCCCCTTACAAGTCCAAAAAACTACCGCCTATATACAGGCACATTAACAGCAAATACATTTATGACAGGGAGATTGATAATGAATCCTGAAATTCTGATGGCATTGACTTTATTTCTTGTTGTGGTCAACACTGTGGTTGCAGCCCTTCTTTTCAGAAAGATGGGCTCTCTTTCCCAGGAGCAGTTGAGCGGCAAGCTGGAAGTTTATGAAAAGAGTCTGGAACGTCTTGAGAAAACCGTTAATGACCAGATTGCACGAAACAGGGAAGAGAATAACGCTTCATCAAGGCAATCCCGTGAGGAAATCAATAATACACTCAATCGTATCAACGAGCAGCTTATTAAGAGCTTCGACGGGTTTTCGAACATGCAGAAGAACCAGCTCGACAGCTTTTCCACCAATCTTATGAACACCGGAAACAGTATTGAGCAGCGTTCAAACCAGACCCAGCAGATGGTGGAAACAAAACTGACTGCCCTTCAGACACATACCGGGGAAGAGCTTAATAAAATCAGGGCTGAACTTGGAACCGGTTATAAAACACTGAATAACGATGTTAACCAGTCTCTGTCAAGAGCCAACGATTCCATGCTCGCAGCGGTAAAAGCAATGAACGACAGCAACAATGGATTCCTTGAGACTATCCGCGCACAAATGCAGAGAATGACCGAGTCTAACCGTGAGAATTTCGAAACGGTTAGAACTGCTATAGAAACCAAGCTTGCAGGCATTCAGCAGGACAACACCACCAAACTTCTGGAAATCAGGCAGGAAGTTGGGGCGGAATCAAGGCAGATGAGGGATGAAACCGCAAAATCACTCCTCAGCTTCAACGATTCCATCACAACCACAATGAAAAATATTAATGAAACCCAGAATGCCGTTCTCAAGGAATTCTCAGACAAAATAACCGAACTGACCCGTAAGAACGAAGATAAACTCGAACTTCTGCGAACCGCCATCGAATCCAAGCTCGCCCAGATTCAGACTGAAAATTCAGGCAAAATGTCGGAAATCCGTAAGGAATCCTCCGACAATGCCAAACTGATGCGTGATGAACAGGCTAAATCAATGGCAGGCTTCGGTGAAAGCGTCAGTAAGACCCTGACGGGCATGACCGATGTCCAGAAGCAGAATTTTGACAGTATTTTCAGGCATATCAGCAACATGGTGGAATCCAACGGAAAGCAGGCTGAAGAGCTGAGAAAGACTATTGAGGGCAAGCTGACCCATATTCAGGAGGACAACACCAAAAAGCTGGAGGAAATGCGTCAGACTGTGGATGAAAAACTCCATAAAACTCTGGAAACCCGCCTGGGTGAAAGCTTCAAGATTGTCAGCGAGAGGCTCGAACTTGTTCATAAGGGCCTTGGCGAAATGCAGTCCCTTGCCAATGGCGTCGGTGATCTGAAAAAAGTTCTCAGCAATGTAAAGACAAGAGGAACATGGGGCGAAATTCAGCTTGGCAACCTCCTTGAGCAGATCTTATCTCCGGAACAATATGAAAAGAATGTGAAGCCTAAGAAAAATTCGCTGGAAATAGTGGAATATGCCATTAAGCTTCCGGGAAAAAGCATTAAAGACGGCGACAAAGTGTGGCTTCCCATCGACGCCAAGTTCCCGGTGGAACAATACAACCTGCTTGTTACAGCCTCTGAAAACGGCGATGCCGCAGGAGTGGAAGCAGCTCAGAAAATGCTGGAAGCTTCGGTGATTAAATGTGCAAAGGATATAAGCACCAAATATATTGATCCTCCGGCAACCACCGATTTTGCAATGATGTTTCTGCCCATAGAAGGGCTTTATGCAGAAGTTCTCCGTATAAAGGACCTTGCAGGAAAACTTCAGAACGAATATCGGGTCGTGATTGCAGGACCCACTACCTTTGCAGCAATGCTCAACAGTCTTCAGATGGGCTTCAGAACCCTTGCCATAGAAAAGAGAAGTTCGGAAGTCTGGAATGTCCTGGCTGCTGTAAAGACCGAGTTCGGAAAATTCGGTGATGTCATTGAGGCAGTGAAGAAAAAGATTGAAGCTGCGGGAACTGAGATTGGTAAAGTATCAACCCGGACAAGGGCAATCGATAAAAAGCTGCGGGATGTTCAGACCCTGCCGGAAGCAGAATCCCGGAAACTCATCGGAGAAGGAGTCGTTCAGGAACCTGCAGTAACAGGGGGATTTAAATCTCCGATGATTGCATCCTTCAGCACAAGCATTGACAATATTGATGATTGATGTGGTTTTCACATAGAATCAATGCAGCTGAATCAATAAAATTCCCCACGGTTCTCTACCCAACCGGCCCCAATGCCACTGAATCAGTAAAATTCACCCCATTTCCCGCCCAATACTCTTGTTTTTCAAGGAGGGAGGTTCGGAGGGCAACCTCGCTTTTTTAAAAAAGCGTGGTTCCCTCTGACGGTCCCCAAATCCCCGGTCGGTCCTAAACCCCATCGGTCCTAAACCCCGTCAGTCCCCACGGTCCCTGGTCGGTCCCCAATTCAAAAGTTTTGGGATGGCGGGTGCCTGCCCGCAGGGTGGGCGCGAGGAAACTTTTTTCAAAAAAGTTTTCTCTGGGAGCTGGGCAAACCGACACAATCCTCGTGAGCGATTAGATAAATCCAAGCCTTAATTCATGGGCATTGCCCTAATCCCCCCGGTCCCCAATTCCAGAAGTTTTCTCCGGGAAACCTGAATAAATATTATTCATCTTCTTTACGCAATAATAAAATAGGCATTTACTCAATATTCATGCCGATTTCTTTTTTTCACCATTCAAATATTGCTTCTTTTTTAACGCGCCCACCTCACTCAGAAATTGGAAAAACCTTATAACGACAGGCATAAACTTCATTTTTTCAGATTTTTGCTGATGAAAATAATCAAACAAAATATTTGTTTATTATTTTAAATATTGACTGAATGAATGTTTTGCGGTATATGAAAATAAGTCGTTCTCGTATGGGATTGCCCCAAAAGGAAAACGACTGTTTGTATTTTAGTTTATTATTACCTTTATTTTGCAGACGGGCAAATACGAAACTGCAGAATATCAGCTGATTACAGGAGTAAAGCTTTTCTGAAGGCTATTCGGAAATTTATACTCTTTGTAATAAGTTTTATACGGATTTGGCAGAATATTCATCGCAATCCGACTTCAGGAACAGGGTTCAGCCTTCAGTAAACCTTTCAAAACAGGTGCTGAACTATTAAGGGATTAGCCGGATAACGACGCTGTCAGGTTATTCCCGATGTTGGTTCCGGAACTGATATGTTTCTTTTATTCCGGATATTTGGTATTATTTAATGAACATTTTGGTTATACCGGTGAAATAAGGTCAAATTTAATCTGCAGGCACAGGAAGCGGGTATTTACAGTGAACTCTACAGATAATAAGAATAATTTTCCTAAACCTCCGGTTTTTTTCGTAGGCAGAGACAGGGAAGTTAACAAACTGGAAACCCATCTGAGGGATTTCAGGTTAATTTTGCTTACCGGTTTTCCGGGGCTTGGAAAAACCACACTTGCTTCTGTTGTGGCAAAAAAGATGGCTGAATCAGGCGCAAATCCTGTTCTGTGGGTGAAGTGCATGCCGGGAAGCCTTACTGATTCGCTGATGAGAGCTGTAACAGACAGAGCTATGGAATCAGGTCTGGTAAAGATTAGTGAAGATTTTCTACCTTCTTCCTTTGCAGTGGTTCCTGCGGACAAAAACAGTGAAAGTGTTCTCAGTGAAGCTGATGCCCGTGTTATAAATACGATTTTTCATCTCAACCGCCACAAAGTTATTCTTTTTGTTGACGATTTCGAAAATATGGATCCTTCGTCGTCCCGCAGCATGATGGACCTGTTTAAGAATTATCTTGATGAGGCGAGGGTTATTCTCGTAAGCAGAACTATGCCCGAAGGTGCGGATTTAGCTTTTCCCGATGTATTTTCCCTTCATCTTGACTTTCTGACCCCTGATGACTGCTCGGAGCTGGTTGATGCAATCTCCGAGAAGTTTGATTTCAGAAACAGTGATACCGATAATCTGAAGAAAATCATCCTTCAGGCGGGAGGGCATCCGTATTTTATTAAAAAAGCCGCCGGAGCTTTTATTTCACACAATTATTCACTTATTGAAACCAGAGACGAAGATTTCAGGAAATATATCGACGATAATTTTTTCACATCCCTTTCTGAGGAAAGCCGGGGGGTGCTGGCGCTTTTGTCATTAGCCCGCACACCACTCAGCAAAAACGAATTGCTCAAAGCAAGCCGAAGGGATGATATAGATGAAATTATCAACCAGATGTCAAAATCATTTGTTCTCGAATTTTATGAACCTTGCCATTACACAATTCATAATATCCTCAGGGATGTGGTTTCCGCAAGAATTACACCTGCAGAGAAGATAGAACTTCATAAAGTTCTTGGCGAGCTTTACTTCGAAAAAGGCTCATCAGGTTCCGACTCCGCTTTGCTTGAAAATCTCCATGAAGCTTTTCATCATTTTGTTGAGGCTCATGAATCCGAGAAGTGTGTCTGTGTATTTGACCTTCTGATGAAAGAATATCCCTTTAAGGGATTCTTTATAGAAATCATAAGTATGTGCGATAGCATAATAGATATATCCGATGAAGAAACAAGGCGTAAAATGCAGATTACCAGAGGTAAATTTCTTAGTCTTCTCGGCAGGCTTGATGAAGCAATGGCTATTCTGAAAACGCTTCCCGACAGTTCCGACCCTGATACGGATATAATCAAATACAGAACTCTGGGAGATATCTGTTTTCAGAAACTTGACAGGGCAAGCGCTGTTTTCTATGTAAAAAAAGCTATCCGTATAGCTAAAAAGTCAGGCAATATGCAGCAATTTGCACTGAGAGCCTGTGATTTAGCCAACCAGCTTGTTTCCATGCACAAGATAACTCAGGGAAGAAAACTGGTGGAATTAAGCCTGAAGATATTCGGCAGTTTTGGTGATATTTATGCTTATCCCTTAATGCCAAGAACAGAAGCAAATTTATATGTTTATGATCAGAATACCATGCGTGGTGTGAAGATTCTCGAAGATCTTCTGGAAGATGAAGCTCAGCCCCAAAGTGATGTGTGGCAGAAAAATGTGGTTTATTATCCCCAGCTTGGTGATTACCATGCTGATTTGGGAATGTTTGACAGAGCTTTTATGTATGCGGACAAGAGTATTGAAATCGCCCGCAGATACCACAGTGCAGTTATCGAGTGCCATTCACTTCTGACCAAAAGCAAGATTCTGGTGCTTTCAAAAGCCGGAGAGGACAGGGAAAATGTTCTTCATCAGGCGCTGAAGCTTTCCAAGAGCAGGGAGATGCAGTATTATCATCTCCACAGTCTGTATCTTCAGGCCTTCTTCTTTGCAAATAACGGACAGTATGAAGAATCAATGGAGTTCTTTGACAGAGCCGTAAAGCTTTCTCAGGAATGCAACAGCCTTATAGATGAAGCTCAGGTGAGAATTTACAAAGGTATTGTCTGCCTGATCTCCGGAGATTATAAAAACTGTATCAGCGAAATGAAAAAAGCTCTGCCTGTTTATGGAACAAATGAAGGCGAAGCAAAACTTCGGTTCCACATTTATATGATTCTCGCTATTGCTCATTACAGCAGCGGCAGACTCGATGATTTTATGGCTGATTGTCAGAATATGACCGATCTTGCGGAAAATGTGCCAAAAATTTATATTCAGTTTGCATCGTTTATTCTTGCAATTACCGGAGAAACAGAGTGGCTCGGCAGAGAACTTTCGAAAGAAAAAATAAAAGCAGAGATTGAAAAACTCCATATCAATGTTCTGGTTGATTACGGCAGCACTTTCGATGCTATCCGCCTGTTTGAAAAGAATATGGGAGATTTTGTCGTTTCCGTTTCCCGGAAGAAGAACTTCTGCAACAGAGAACTACTGGCTTCATTCACTGCTGAAAGAAGCAGGTATGATCTTTATTATAACTATATGACAGAAGAACTTTATGAAAAAAGCCATACAGGTATGATTCAGTTTATCGGTAAGAAAAACCAGCAGAATCTACTTGCACTAATGATGGGCAATGCAGGTCAGGTTTTTACAGCAGATCAGATTTTCAGTCTGGTATGGGAAGAACCTTACGAACACGAACTGAATTATCACAGCGTTAAAGTGGCAATTTCAAGACTCAGATCGATAATCGAACCGGATCCGAAAAATCCAAAATACATAAAAACCCATAGATCAGGAAGAGATTCCACAACCTGGTACTTCGACGAAAACTCAAGCTTTATGTTTGTATCGGAAAAAACAGTTTAGGTGAGAAGCTGGTATTATTTTGGGTTTCGGAAATATCAGAAACCGCTGATTGTTGCTCCTTCTGTTTGACACAAAACCATGTCGGATCTATACTATAAGTAAGAATATAATAAGAGGGAGATGAGTTTTTATGGCGGGTAAAGGAATTACCATCGAAGCGAATGCTCTTGATGAAACCCTTGAAAGATGGCTTCTGGAGCTTGATTTCAGGGACATACTCAAACGAAATCCTACTGAGATTATTCCGGTGGCTGAATCCCTCTGGCGGATTTCAGCAGGTCCGGTTGCCGCAGAAAGATCATCCCCTCACTACTACGCTGCACTTATTGACGGCGTTGCACTTATGTCTTCCAAAACCTACGGCGCTACCAGAGATAACCCCTTGCGCCTGAAAATAGGCAAAGACGCGTTTTTTGTTGATACGGGAATGCCCATGCCTCAGGGGTGCGATTGTGTTGCACCTCTTGACGGCTCACAACTGTGCACTCTCGAAGAAGTTGAAATTACCGAAACCATTGCTCCGTGGCAGGATGTAAGGCCTCTCGGAGAGGACATGGCCGCAAGGGAGGTTATTCTCCAGAAAAATCAGAGAATCAATCCCTTTGATGTTGCTGCCCTTTACACCGGCGGAATTCTTGAAATAGAAGTGGTTAAAAAACTGAAGGTCGGTATTCTTCCTATCGGCTCAGGGCTTATTCCCGCAGGGCAGGTTCCAACCGTAGGGCAGAATGTGGAAATTACATCCCAGATTCTGAAAAATCTTGCCAAAACATGGGGAGCACAAACTGTAGTTTACGACATTGTGGCAGAAAATCAGGAGGCAATATCTGCAAAAATCGATGAGATTCTGTGCGAAACAGAACTCCTGTGCGTTATCGCAGGGCCATCGAGGGGAACTGAACTCATTGCCGATTATCTGCAGGAAAAGGGCGAACTTTTTTCCTGGGGCTTAAAGGTAAAACCCGGAATGTCCGCCTGCACGGGAGCTGTGAAATGCTGCCCCGTCATAGGCTTGCCCGGGTATTTTTCATCTTCGTTCATAGTATTTGATCTTTTTGCAAAACCCGTTATCCAGCGTAAAATGGGTGCAAAAATACCTGAACGCAAAACCGTCCGGGCTTATCTTTCCCAAAATCTCAAATCCACCGACGGCGCTGTGGAATTCATCCGCACAAATCTCGGCAATGTGGATAATATCCCTGTGGCTGTGCCCATTTCAAGGGGTGCTGATGCGCTTATGTCACTGGTCAGAGCAGACGGCATAATAAAAATTGAGGCGGATAGAAGCGAGATTAAAGCAGGCGAAATTGTAAACATCGACCTTCTCAGGCCAGATGGCGACATTCGAACAAAAATCATGCTTGCAGGCACTTATGATATATGTTTCGACCTTCTCAGAGACAAGCTTCTGGAGCAGTTCGACGATCTATCCCTTGTTATGTCCAATATGGGCAGCATGAAGGGTCTTGCCGCACTTGGCGCAGGCTACTGTCATATAGCCAGCGTGCATTTGTTTGATGATGAAAGCGGCGAATACAATACTCCCATCATCCGCAGGCTTTTCCGGGATATGCCGCTTATCGCAATAAACTGTTTCCACAGACATCTTGGGTTTATGGTCCCTAAAGGCAATCCCAAAAAAATAAAGAACCTTTTCGACCTGACAAGACCCGATATTAAAATAATCAACCGGTTCAGAGGAGCAGGAACCAGACTCGTTTTCGATTACCACCTTCGCGAAAACCAGATTGATATAAATCAGATTAACGGATATTCAAACGAAGTTCATACTCATATGACAGTGGCGCACGCTGTTTCTTCAGGAAGCGCTGATGTGGGAATGGGCATCGCTCCCGCTGCCAAAGCATCGGGGCTTGATTTTATTCCTCTGATAAAAGAAAGGCTCGATCTGGTTATTCCAAAGAAATTCCTTAACTCATATCCAGTGAAAAGCTTTATGAAAATACTCAATTCGAAGGAGTTTAAGGAAGAAGCGGGAAACCTTGACGGTTATGATTTCGGTTCAACCGGGACTATCATATACGAAAAATAACGAAAGGAAGAAAAAATAGTGAAAAAGGTCATTGGTATCATAGTAGTTATTCTTTTAGCCGCTGCTTTCATGATGGCAGGATGCGCTAAAAACAATCCCCCCGCCGCTCCCTCAGGAGAACAGGCAAACACAACAACTTCCGATTCGGATGCAGGCAAATCAAAAGTTGATGTATCCGGCACAGACGGAAAAGCAAGCGTCACCACAGATGGAGACAAAACAAAAGTAGAAGCTGAAGGCAAAGACGGCTCAGCCAAAATTGAAACCAACGGCGACAACGCCAAAGTAGATGTTAAAGGCGAAGACGGAAGCGTAAAGATCGACACCAAAGGCGGAGCCACCAATATGGAAATCACCGGCGCCGATGGAAAGAAAGTCACCATCAACACCGACGGCAAAGAAGGCGGCGTAGTCAATATTAATTCTGACAAGGGAAGCCTGAAACAGGAAACAGGAGAAGAAGCTGCAAAAGGATTCAAAGCTCCTTTCTTCCCCGGCGCTGTAGTAGGCAAAGCGGTCAAACAGAGCGGCGAGCTTACCGGCACAGACATTAAGGAAAACAAAGTTGTTGAACTTACAACCGATGCTCCTGTAAAAGATGTCAAGGAATTTTATGTAAAAGCCCTCAGCGGTGCTCAGGTAGTTGATACCGGAGACAGCGTAGTGGTAAACCTTCCTTCGAAAACCAATCCCTCTGCCGGCACAACAGTAGCCATTACAGCAGATAAGGATTCCGGCAAAACAAAAGTCGTAATCAGCGAAAGAGCGGGCAAATAATCACCCCGATTCAACCAGAAACACAGGTTTGTCCCAAAAGTCAGCATTTATGCCGGCTGGATCAGATTCAGCCATCTGCAGAACTGCCTTTTGGGACAACCTTTATAAATCCGTAAAAATCATTTATTACATCTTATGAACAAAATCCGCGAATACACAAAAAAACTTTTCCGACTCTATATGATTCTCTTTTTTATTCTGGGAATGTATATAGGTTACATTCAGGTTGCCAAATCAGGTGAATTCATGTCTAACACTGACAATCCCCGCAATTATGAAAAAATGAACCTGCGGGGCACTATTTTTACCAGAGACGGAAAACCTCTGGCGATATCCAGAGATGAAGTAAAACCTTCCGGCAGAGCTTTCCCGGAAAAGAATATCTATGAACCTTATCTTGGATACCTCAGTGTAAAATTCGGAAAAGGCGGACTTGAAGACAAATTAGATAAATTTCTCAGATTCAGCACAAAAAACACGGATTTCATAGACTATCTGATGCGTAAGGAAACCAAAGGGGAAAATGTTTATCTTACAATTGACCCCCGGCTTCAGCAGGCAGCAGTAAAAGCCCTTGGCGAAAGAAAAGGTGCTGTGGTTATGATGAATCCCCGAACCGGTGAGATTCTTGCCTTAGCTTCATACCCTTCATTCGATCCTGACAAGCTGGACAAAGACTGGAAAAAACTGACTTCAGACAAGGATTCACCATTTCTCATAAGGCCCGTTAACGGTTCCTATCCCCCCGGCTCAGTTTTCAAACTATTCACCCTCGCATCCTGTATCGAAGAAGGCGTGGTTACTCCCGACACCGTTTTTGACTGTTCGGGAGACTATGCAATGGATTATGAACTCGGCACATACCATATCCGTGAAGCCGGCGGAGCCGCCCATGGCTCAGTTACAGCCGTGGATGCATTGGTTCATTCCTGCAATGTGGGATTTGCCCAGATGGGTTTGAAGCTTGGAAAAAATAAATTTTATGAATATGCCGGAAAATTCGGATTCACGGAAAAACCCGACTTCATGCTGTGTGAAACCGAACCGGGATTTCCCGCAAAAGATGTTCTCACCCCTACTCAACTTGCACAGGTTGCATTCGGTCAGGGCGAGCTTACCCTTTCACCCCTTTCAATAGCCCTGATGACAAGCGCTTTTGCAAACGGAGGCAAAATCTGCAAGCCGCAGATTATTAAATCAAGAGTGGATGAAAAAGGCAAAGTGGTTTATAAATGCGAAGCTGAAGTGTGGAAAACTCCGGTCAGCATGGAAACCGCAAAAAAAGTAAGGGATGCAATGATACAGGTAGTGGAAAGAGGAACCGGCACCGCAGCAAGAATGGACACCATAAAAGTAGCCGGTAAAACCGGCAGCGCAGAAAACCCCTTCGGAGAAACCCACGCCTGGTTCACCTGCTTTGCACCTGCAGAAGATCCGAAAATCCTCATTGTGGTTATAGTTGAAAACGGCGGCGGGGGAGGAAAAACCGCAGCCCCGGTAGCCAAAGAACTCCTCGACTTATATTTCAGCAAACCCGGCACTCAAAAGTAAATAACTGATAGACGCTGCTTCAACGAAGTTTCTGCAATCCTTACAGGATTGCCGCCCCTGAATTAGTAAAACCTACTCAAAGTTCCAGCCCAATACTCCTGTTTTTCAGGGAGGGATGTTCGGATGAAAACCCGCTTTTCCAAAAAAATATGATTCCCTCTGACGGTCCCTAACCCAAATGCCACTGAATTAGTAAAACTTACTCCAATTTCCAGCCCAATACTCTTGTTTTTCAAGGAGGGAGGTTCGGAGGGCAACCTCGCTTTTTTAAAAAAGCGTGGTTCCCTCTGACTGTCCCTAACCCAAATGCCACTGAATTAGTAAAACTTACTCCAATTTCCAGCCCAATACTCTTGTTTTTCAAGGAGGGAGGTTCGGAGGGTAACCTCGCTTTTCCAAAAAAGCGTGGTTCCCTCTGACGGTCCCCAAAACCCCGTCGGTCCTACCCCCTCCGGTCGGTCCCCAATTCCAGAAGTTTTGGGAAGGAGGTCCGGAGGAAACTTTTTCCAAAAAAGTTTTCTCCGGGAGCTGGGCGTGCGGTTATAATTCTTGTGAGTGATCAGATAAATCCATGCCCTATACCAACTTTCCAATATATTGAAAACACATTGTCATTGCAAGCCCTTCGTAAAAGAGTAAAGCAATTCAGTCGGCATTGTAAATATTCCGGCAAGATGATATTAGCAGTCTCTCGCTTAACCCGAAGCCCCTGGAACCAGCACCGGGTTTTAACCCGGTGGCAGCAGAAACCCCACAACCACGGGCTTTAAACCATTTCAATGGTTTCCCCGATTTCCACAATGACGTTTTCGGGAAACTGTTAAAACAGTTCGGGCCTTACGGTTGTAGCAATCCACCAGACTGAAGTCTGGTACTGATTCCAGAACCATGCAGCAAAAATTCCTGTCATACTCCTCTTAACTTTTTTCCAAAATATCTCCGTTATACAAATGCGGGCTGGTTATTTATAATTCCGGTGATTACCGATTAACATTGCCGGTGTGTAGCAATTAGATTGGAAAATTGGTATTCATTCATGGGCATTGGGTTCGGAGGCAAAACCGTTTTTCCAAATGATTTTGCTTTTTGAAATCAATACTTTTGCTTTGGCAGTAAGAATTCCGGGGGAATCAACTGCAGCGACAGTCCTGTTGCTAAAAAGGAAGACTGTAGAGTGACCTGCATGATTTTCGAAAAATTAAATGCTATGTAAATCCTTTTTTGCAGCTCATTGCTCTTGTTTACATTTTTTTTAGGTTGTATGTTTTTATAGAAATTGTTCAGTCTGTGAGGAATTTGTTGTTCTGGAAACAGAAAGCAAATTGCATTTTTCCAGGCAAATCTCCTAATTATTTCTGCTATCGGAGGTCTGTTCGCCTTCTCTTCTTCATACCACTGATTGAAATAGTAAACAAAATCTTTCTCTTCCCATTCATTTCTGTTCATGGGCCAGTCTGTGCCAAACATAACACGGTTGGAAATATCACAGGAATTGTTTTTAGCAAAACCAATTTCCAGCAAGTCCCTGAAATGATCGTGCCCGTCTTTTTCCGATAAACAACCGGCATAGGCGGAAGTATCGGTATATACATTATCGTAATTCCTTATCAGATCCACTATCTTCCCGGTCCAGTTATCCTGAAGGCTTTTACCATCTTCATATTCCATGAAATTTGAAGAACCTCCGAAATGTGCAAGGTTTAGTCTTAGGTTTGGAAAGTTTTGAAGAACTTTTGCCCAGTTGTCCGGATGGCTGAATTGGTCAAGAACTCCTTTCTTACCAATGAGCGAACCCGAATACGCCCCGGCTCTGGCGCAGTGAGCGGTTATGGGGATATTGTTTTCAGATGCATATTTATAAAACCGACGAAGATTGGTATTTGTAATCCTGTTGTTATCCAATGAATTTGGGTCTGGGTTAAAACCAAGAGCCGGATACATTTTTACACCAAGAAATCCTTTATTCTCAAGACAATCTATAACTTGTTTAAAACTATCCGGTTTTCTCGGATTGAAACCAATAAACGGCATAATTTCAAACGGATACTCCAAAGCGGCTTTCATTATTTCTTCTATCTGGTATTTATAGGGTATTGCAGGCATACTACCATAAATAGATTCATCCAGTTCCATCATCAGCGGTGTGGCAAGTATTATGCCGGCTTCTTCCATTTCATTTTTAAAGACTTTGCTTACACTTTCCACTTCTTCAAGATCGAGGCTTCCGGCAGACTGCTGTCTGTTTCCTGAACCTTTATTGTTCACATCATCAATAATCATACTCTTAGAGAGTATCTCAATCCACTCATCGGTATAGGCTACAGTAGGCAAAAGAACAAAAGTCAGCTTTTTTATAAGATCCCTCATCAAAGGAAATCTGATTAAGGAATTG
>JAJTBE010000107.1 GCA_021287065.1 Bacillota bacterium | reverse complement strand
ATCGAACATCGGAATTTTCTAAGCTTATGATGCCCTTTTTCTTCTGTGGAATCAGGTTTCATCATAAAAATCCCCCCTGCTTTTCCGTATTCTGTAATTGTAGCATAGAGAACTGTCGGAAAGAATTATTTTTATGATTTTAGTTTACGCGCATTTGGGGGATTTGTGGTTTTTGTTTGCTGTGTGGCGGACCTGCGGGTCCGCGTCGGGGTTGCAAACCCCTCCTACGATCGCTGGCCATGCTTGTGGTTATTGGGTTTGCTGGCGGTTAGCGGTGGTTTTGGGACCCGGGGGCAGGCGGGACGCCTGCGATCCGGCAGTTGTTTGCCAAGCCCGTGGTTATGCGGGGTTGCTGGCGGTTGGCGGTAGTTGGGGGCGGGAGAGCACATTGGCTCTCCCCTACAGGAATTCCTAAATTTGCAGGAATGTGGAAATTAGGTGGGATTGGATTGTTGGCGAGGGGTTCCGTGCTTTTGGGGGATTTGTGGTTTTTGTTTGCGGTGTGGCGGACCTGCGGGTCCGCGTCGGGGTTGCAAACCCCTCCTACGATCGCTGGCCATGCTTGTGGTTATTGGGTTTTCTGGCGGTTGGCGGTGGTTTTTGGACCCGGGGGCAGGCGGGACGACTGCGATCCGGCATTTGCTGGAGTTTTGTTGGCGCTCTTTTGGGGGATTTGTGGTTTTTGTTTGCGGTGTGGCGGACCTGCGGGTCCGCGTCGGGGTTGCAAACCCCTCCTACCATCGCTGGCGAAGCTCGTGGTTATTGGGTTTGCTGGTGGTTGGCGGTGGTTTTGGGACCCGGGGGATTAGAGAACCGGAGATAAGGGGACAGTGAGGGAGAATTTGGGACCGTCAGAGGAAACCGCGCTTTTTTGGAAAACGGGGTTTCCTCCGAACCTCCCTCCCTGAAAACAAGAGTATGCGCCGAGAATTTAAATGTTTTTATTCACAAAACAAATTCAATCAGGATAGGCTCTTTATTTAGTCTTCAGGTTTTTTTCCGATTCCACGAATTTGTTGATCTGTTCCGTTATGTTCTTTACAGATGCTTCTTTATTCGACATATATTCAGGTATAGCTACAACAAGGCAGCGGATTTTGTTCTTTGCAGGAAGTTCCTTTGCAAGATAATCAGCAGCGTTTTGGTTGGAGCCGAAGCAGTTGGGTATGCCTCCCCATTCCTGAATCTCTTTCCATTGTTTTTCAGCCACAATCTTAAATCCGATTTTCGATTTTGTGGAATAGCCGTCCAGAACGACAGTTTTTCCGGTTCCCTTTGATTCAACCTTATATTCGGTTTTATCAAATTTCACATTGTGTTTTGCCATTTCATCCACAACCATTTTCTTCGCCTCAGCTTCTGTTACAAAGGTTCTGGGAACTGCAACAACACCTGCGGTTCTTCCCCAGTCTTTGTCAGCGGCAAAAACTATACCCGGTTTCGCAGTTTCGCCGATGTTTTTATGAATGGCAGAGCCTCCGGCGAAAAGTAAAAGAGCTGCGCCGGTCAGGGCGATTCCTTTCTGCCATTTTTCAGGGAGAAACCTGTTCATCAGGCTTTCCTTTTTCAACTCTCCTGATTTCGGCATTTCGGGGCTGTTGTATTCTTTAAGAGGTTTCAGGTTCATTGTTCGCATCTCCTCACAAATTATTCGCTTTTATCCATTTGATACCGTCAGACACCTGTTTTTTCAGCATTTCCACCGACATTTTCATCTGCTCCTGAGTTTTAATGGCAGTTCGTGAAGGTTTATAAAGTGGATCATAAAACACTATCACATTGATTTTGCCATACTTCTCCATTTCAGCCCTGAGAGATGAAGCAGCATCCTTTAAAGCCCATACATCAAGGGTTCCGCAGTTGCTGTTTGGGATGAATTTTCTATATTTTTCCACAGACATATAGATATATCCGAGGTTTTTCTCTTTGTTGAAACCGTCCAGAACGGGAGTGTATGAACCGCCTCCGGGAATATCGGAAACAACAACCTTCCCTGCATTTGACAAACCGGCCTGTTTCTGCCTGATTTTGAGGTCATCGACGGTTTTATTGAAGCTGTCAAACTTTATACCGCTCTTTCTGAATTGATCCTCTATTATTTTCCTGGCATCAGCTTCTCTGATAAAAATTGGCTCGATATAGGCTACTCCCCCTGTTGAAGCGTATCCGGCGCCATATTCGAAAAGGGGCGCGGTTTTTACTCCTGTTTTTGCAGAATCAAAGGCGAGAAGTCTTTGTAACGGCGAAGCTGAATCCGGGATACCGCAGTTTGCTTCGGAAACAATTCTGCTATTGGTTTTATTACAACAGTCGGAAGCTGAAGCTTCAGGCGCGGCGGAAAGAAAATTTCCACCGAGAAAAAGAGCTGCAGCCAGACCTGTGTTGATCAGATATTTTTTTGCCATACATAAACCTGAGGCTGTATTTTCCCCTCTGCATTCGGATTTTGCCGGATAGTCAGGCTTCCGGTAATCGGAAACAGGTTTTACCCAGCCTGCTGCACTTTCCGATTCCACTCTGTCATCAAACATAATCATATCCCCCCTGAGAGTTTCAACATGGTTATACCAACAAAACAGAAAAATATTCCACATTCGTTAAGCTGGCAGGAAAATATCCTGCCAAGGAAGGCTGCGGCTGCTCAGGCTGTCTTGGATTTATTGCTTTATCAATGCTCATCGGTGGATTATCATCATTTTCCGAAGACTCAACGGCAGCTGTAATTGTACTGATTATTGGAGTTTTGCTTGCAGTAGGGACATATTATGCCCATATAAGCGATAAAAGTTCAGAGGACGAAGCTGTCAAAACCTAGATTCAGGATATTGCAACCGTTAACAACGAGCTTGAAGAACTTACAAAGGAAGCTTCCAGACAGGAAAACAGGATACTGTGGGGGAAAAATCATAAAGCAGAGTAAAATTGTTGATGATTCCATAGAATTATCACTAAATTTCCGATACAGGTTTCCCTGAAAAACAGGAGCTTTTGGCTGACAAAGGGTCTCCCATCACAAAAACACAATTACCGCATACAGGAGTATTTCATGACCGACACTGCAAAGGATTTTATTACCATCAACCCTTCGGGGGCTATCACCGGGGAATTTTCCGTTCCTCCGGACAAGTCCGTTTCACACAGAGCTGCCATGCTTGCTGCACTGGCAGAGGGGACTTCGGTCATTGATAATTATCTTATGTCCGGTGATTGTATTTCAACACTGGAATGCCTCAAAGGGCTTGGCGCGGATATTCAGACCGACGGAAACCGGGTTACAATAAAAGGCAGGGGGCGGGAAAGTCTGAGAGAACCTTCCGATGTTCTCGATGCAGGCAACTCCGGCACCACAATCAGGCTTCTCTCCGGCATACTTGCTTCACTCCCCTTCACAACTTTTATCACTGGGGATGGTTCACTCAGAAAAAGGCCTGTTAAGCGGGTTATGACACCTCTTACCCTTATGGGAGCACAGTTCTTAGCCCGGCAGGATGTCTTCCCGCCTATGGCAGTTAAAGGCACCAGGTTAAAGGGGATAGAATATACACTCCCTGTTGCCTCTGCGCAGATTAAATCCGCAATTCTCCTTGCAGCCCTCGGCGCCGATGGGGAAACCGCAATTCACGAACCGGCGGAAAGCAGGGACCACACAGAGCGCATGTTCAGAGCACTTGGCCAGGATATAAGAAAAGAAGGAAACACAATCCGCATAAAAGGCGGCACGCCTATACCCTCATTTTCAACACGAATTCCCGGAGATGTTTCCTCAGCTTCATTCCTCATAACCGCTGCTATTATGGTCCCCGGTTCACACATAACAATAAATAACGTAGGAATTAACCCGACGCGTATGGGTTTTGTCGATACCCTGATTAAAATGGGGGCGGACATAACCATACACAGCAAAGGCGAAAACACCCTCGGCGAACCTGAAGGCGATATAGAAGTGAAACATTCAAGCCTTAATGCGGTGGAAACCGGCGGCAGCGATATTCCCCTGCTGATAGACGAAATCCCGCTGCTGGCAGTAATCGCCGCAGGAGCAGAAGGAAAAACCACAGTAAGGGACGCCGCAGAACTGCGCATAAAAGAAAGTGACCGCATTGCGGCAATTGCTGAAAACATGGCGGCAATGGGCATAAAAATGGAAGAACACAAAGAAGGCTTCTCCATAGAAGGACCGCAAAAATTCCAGGGAGGCACAATAAACCCCCACAGCGACCACCGCATAGCCATGGCCTTCGCCATAGCAGCCCTGACAGCCTCAACCCCAACAAAAATAACAGACCCCAACTGCACAAAAATCTCATTCCCCGGATTCTGGGAAATGGTGGGAGGGAAGTAATGCCAATGAATTTAGGCATTGATTTCCCTGGTTGTTCACAAAAATCATACCGGTTTGCCCAGCTCCCGGAGAAAACTTTTTTGAAACAAGTTTTCTCCGAACCTCCTTCCCAAAACTTTTGGAATTAGGGACCGACAGGGAGTTGGGGATCCTCAGAGGGAACCACGTTTTTTTGGGAAAGCGGGTTTCTCTCCGAACCTCCCTCCTTGAAAAACAGGAGTATGGGGTTAGAGATTTGAGTGGATTTTACTGATTCAGTGGGATTAGGGAGGGATGATGCAAAAATAAATTGCATTACCCCAAAATTATCTTCAATAAAAATTGGAATAAAAAACCTGTTTCCATAAGTTAAATAAGCTGAAAGAATGGGAATCATTATTGGAAAGAGCAATAAACCTCAATAGTTTGGTAACAATGGTTAATCAGCTTAATACAGCTATTTCCACAACAGAAGAGATTCGAAAAACAAATGATTCTCAAATAATAACACTACTGATGGATGGTACAATTCACCGTTTCGAATGCACTTTTGATATATGCTGGAAACTTATTCAACGATGGTTAAAAGAGAACCGGAGCCGTGAAGAGGCGGAAAATCCCAGATCCCGCAAAGACTTATTCCGAATGGCCGCCCGTTGCAGCCTGATAAGAGATCCTCTTGCCTGGTTCGAATACG
Organism: Bacillota bacterium; assembly: GCA_021287065.1. Classification (GTDB taxonomy): domain Bacteria; phylum Vulcanimicrobiota; class JAJTBE01; order JAJTBE01; family JAJTBE01; genus JAJTBE01. The sequence continues at coordinate 1,918 of JAJTBE010000107.1, read as the reverse complement.
GAGAAGCAAGAAACCTGACTTCACACACCTACAATATGGAACAAGCTGACATCACATACAACCTTGCACTCAGATTTGCCGGAGATGCCGCTTTTCTGTTGAAAAAACTGGAAGAAGCCAATGATTGATCTTGCAACTGAATACCTGAACGAAATAAAATCTATCCTGAAAGAAATAATACCCAGCTGCAAGGTAATGGTTTTAGGTTCCAGAATAAACGGAAACGCCCGTCAATACTCAGATATCGATCTGGCAGTCATCTCAGAATCAAAACTCGACCCAGACACAATCGAAAACCTGAAAGACGCATTCTCAGAATCAAACCTCCCCATAATGGTAGACATCCTCGACCTGAACAACATAACCGACGACTTCCGGGAAATAGTGGAAAGCAGGTTTGAAGTGCTACAGGAGGGGGAAACAGCAACTGCGAAAGATGCGTGATCAGGTAAACACCCGGACACCTCAAACAGTTAAACGGTTAAACGGTCAATTGCTAATTTCACAATAAAGGGAAAACAGTAACCGGTAAAAGGCTCTGCAGGATGAAAATTGATGCCTGCAGAGCTTTTATTTGCCGACTCAAATCAAATAACAGGAGGATCACCCCAATGCCGCCCGAAAGAAGACCCTGGACGAGGGATGAACTTATACTCGCCATCAACCTTTACTGTAAAACGCCCTTTGGGAAGATACATATACACAACCCAAAAATCATTGCCCTTGCGGAAAAACTGGGAAGAACGCCGGGATCTGTCAGCTACAAGCTGGCAAATTTTGCATCCATAGACCCGTCGCTGCCGAGAAAAGGAGCCTCAAATGTAAGCAAGCTTGATAAAGAAGTATGGAACGAATATTTCAACAACTGGGAAGAAATGGCATTTCAAAGCGAAGTTTTGGCAGGCGAAGCAGAATTGACACCAAAGGAAACAGCCTTCCCGGAAGGAAAAACCGCAGACGGGCTTGTTAAAACACGAGTAAACCAATCCTTCTTCAGAAAAATGATTCTCGCATCATACAACAACACTTGCTGCATAACAGGGATCAACATACCCGAACTTCTGACAGCAAGCCATATTATACCCTGGGCAGCCTCTCAGGAACACCGGATAAACCCCCAAAACGGCTTATGCCTAAACGCCCTCCACGACCGAGCCTTCGACGCCGGACTAATAACCATAAACGAAAACTGGCAGGTCATAGTCTCCCCCCAAATAGAAAAACACCCACCGGAAGCAGTAAAACTAATCACAGAATTCAAAAATAAAAAAATCCAACTCCCAAAACGCTTCCAACCATCACAAGAGTTTTTAAGGTGGCATAGGGAGATGGTGTGGAGAGGAGGAGGAAAAAATAGTACAACCTCAGAGGAAAAAAGTGATAGTCAATTTTGCTAATCAGCTTTAAATCTTTGAACTTTGCAGGAAAATAGAAGGCTTACATAAAAATTTTAGATAAAATGAAATAGTCATTTATTTTTTACCAAGTTTGCTTTATAATTAAAACAGCTATTTATATGAGGTAAATGTAACATTATGTCCTTAAAAAAGGGTCAGAGAATACAACAACCAACATATATTGATATTTTTGCTGGATGCGGAGGCTTATCTTTAGGTTTACACAAATCTGGTTGGACAGGCTTGTTTGCTGTAGAAAAGAATGCAGATGCCTTCGCAACTTTGAAATTCAACCAAATTGATAAAAAATCACATTTTGATTGGCCAGACTGGCTACCAGTCACAGAGCATGATATAAATGATTTAATTCAAAACAGAAGTTGCGAGCTAAAAGCGCTTAAGAACAAAGTTACATTAGTTGCAGGCGGACCTCCTTGCCAAGGTTTTTCTATGGCAGGAAAGCGCGATAAGAACGATCACCGGAACAAGCTAGTTGATTCATATTTAAAGTTTATAGAGTT
>JAJTBE010000163.1 GCA_021287065.1 Bacillota bacterium | reverse complement strand
AAATATAGAATTGAAAATGAGGGCAAAATCGGGTGAACTCATAAGTGGACTTCTTTCAGGCGATTTAGTTGAAAGTCAGGGAAAAAAATACTTTATCACCGTAATGATAGATATCTCGCTTCGTAAAAAAGCTGAAGAAGCTATTGAATACCAGATAAAATTTCAGAAATTAATCACTGAGCTTTCTTCCGAGTTTGTAAGTGCAAACATATACAATATTTCAAGAAAACTCCGGCAGATGCTCAAGAAAATAGGCCAGTTCTTTGATATGGACTTAGCCTATATTTTTGAATGGAAGAAAAAAGAATCATTTTTTATAAAAACCCATGACTGGATGTCGATTAATGCAACTCTGGATTCAACGGTTGTAAATAAAGAAGAAATAAAGCTTCCCATGGAAAAAATGAAATGGTGGAAACGCCAGATTCTGTCCAACGACTATGTTTTTATACAGGATATGGATGAACTGCCGGCGGAAGCAAAAAAAGAGAGAAAAATACTTAACGCCCCTGATTCAAAATCCATTTTAATGGTCCCTATTGCCAGCTACGATGATCTGAAAGGTTTCTTCGGATTTGAGAGCCTGAAGGAAAAAAAGGTCTGGAGCAGTTATCAGCTCGATCTTCTTCTGATTCTTGCCAATACTCTTGCAGATGCATATTCAAAAGTTGAAGCAGAGGAAGAACTTATTCTACAGAAAGAAAGTGCGGAAAACGCCAACAAAACCAAGTCGGAATTTCTTGCAAATATGAGCCATGAGATCAGAACACCTCTGAACGCCATAGTGGGCTTTGCGGATGTTCTCCTTGAAAAGGAAATGGAACCGGAAAACAGGGAATTTATCAGGATTATCAAATCCAGTGGAAAACACCTCCTCGAAATTATCAACAATATTCTTGATCTGTCAAGAATCGAAGCTGGAAAGATGGAAATCGATAAATCACCTTTCAATCTTTCAAAAATGCTGAAGGAAGTCATCAGCTTCATTCAGCCCGCCGTTGTCAGCAAAGGGCTTAAACTGAAAGTGCTTGTTGATGCCAATATTCCGTACAATCTTATAGGAGATTACAGACAGATAAAACAGATTATACTTAATCTTATCTCCAATGCGGAAAAATTTACTCAAAAGGGATGTATAACCGTAACCATTTCAGAATCGGAAACATTAAAACCCACTGAGAGCTTTTTCCCGTTCCAGATATCGGTTAGCGATACCGGAATAGGAATACCGCAGCAAAAACTCAACAGCATTTTTGAACCTTTCGACAGAGGCATTTCCAGTGTGGAAAGAAATTTTCAGGGTACCGGTCTCGGTCTGACTATTACAAAACAGCTCACTGAGATGATGAATGGAAAAATAACTGTTGAAAGTGAGGAGAATAAAGGGACAACCTTTCATGTCCACCTCCCACTCGAACTGGATTTAAACGCCTCTGAAGATGAAATTTCCTGCGATTTTGATGCAGTCCGTGAACTCAGGGAAGAAAGAGCTGCTGACGAAGCTGCAAGAGAAGCCGCCCAAATGGCTGAGTCATCGGCAAGTCCTGTTACACCTGCTGCAAAAAAGCTGTTGCTGGTTGAAGATAACGAAATCAATCAGAAACTTGTTAAAACTTTTCTGAAGAATCAGGATTACCTCATAGATTGCGCGGATAACGGAGCTGAAGGAATTATTAAAGCATTTTCAAAAGATTATGACATATTGCTTATGGATATTCAGATGCCCGTTATGAGTGGTGACAAGGCAATAAAAGTAATGCGGACAAATCCCCTTTACAGGAAAAAACCTATCCTTGCGCTAACAGCCCATGCAATGAAAGGCGATGAGGAAAAAGCTCTGGCTCAGGGATTCAGCGGTTATATTGTAAAACCTATGGTGAAGAATCTTTTAATTACTACAGTCAGCGAAAAATTGAAACATGAAGGTTCTTCGATGCCTGATTTAAGCAGGAGAGTTATCGATAAAGATATTCTGGAACTAATTCCCGATTACATAGGCAGTATTGAGGACAATCTGAAAAATATCAAAACATTTATGGAAAGCGACAATCTTACTGAAACTGGTAAAATAGCACATAAAATAAAGGGAAGCGGCGCCTGTTTCGGATTAAGGGAACTCTCTGTTATCGGAGAGGAACTGGAAAAAGCAGCTCTCACATACAATCTGAATACCGCTAAAATCCTTGTGGAAACTCTGGAAAAAGTCCTCGCTTCCATCAAAGTGGAATTTGCGGATGTCTTAACCGGTGAATGAAAAGAGAAGGTTACGCCTGTAGGTTTCAGGGTTTAAATATCGTATCCTGCAGGCAGTATTATGCTGAATTTTGTGCCTTTTCCCACAGCGCTTTCAAATTCCACACGTCCGTTATTTGATTCAATCATTCTCCTGGTTATGGCAAGCCCAAGGCCTGTTCCAGGCTGTTTTCTTGTCTGGGGGTTATTTGCCCTGAAGAAATCCTCAAACAAACGGCTCTGATCTTCTTCATTCATACCGATTCCGGTATCTGCAATGGAGAATGTAATCATTTCTCCCTTTTTGGCGGCGTCGATGATTATCTCGCCTTCGTCCTTATTATACTTAACTGCATTGCTCAGCAGATTTGTAATTATGCGGTTAAGTTCGTCCGCATCAGCCATAACCACAAGATTAAGCCCTGCGGCGTTGTTCTTTACAGTAATCTTTCTGTTTTCTATTTCAAATTTGAGGAATTCGAGGTTTGATTCGATATAATCTGCCAGTCTGACCGGTACTATATGTCTTTCTACTTTTCTTGCATCAATCCGGCTCATATCCAGCAGGTCTTTTATGAGATCAAGCAAGCCATCCGCTCTTTCTTTGGCTCTTACCATCATATTGTCATATACCGCAGAATCATTTCCTGCAGCTTTTTTAAGAATTATATCGAGATAGCCTCTGATTGCAGCAACAGGGGCTTTTAATTCGTGGGCTACGAGAGAGATAAAGCGCTGTTTTATCTTCTCTACTTCCTTCATTTCCGTAATATCCCTGAATACAGTAACCGTGCCGAGGAATTCTCCCTCTTCGTCCCTGAGGACTCCGCAGTTGGCAAGCCAGGTTGCATCCCCCTGCTTGATTTCCTTCCCCTGCATGTGGGTATTTCCGCCTTCTTCACCTGCTTTGCTGATCATCTCGCTTATATCGGGATGTTTAATATGATCGGCAATAGGTGCTCCCGGTTCCATATCCATATAACCGTCAAGAAATTTGCTGCCGGCATTGTTGAAAAGAACGATTCCATTATCTCTGTTGGTAACTATAACGCCGTCGGTCATGCAGGAAATAATTGTTTTGAAACGGGTCTGCTCATGACTGAGTTCAAGAAGGCTCCGGTCTCTTTCCTTCCGGAGCTTGTCCGCTTCAACGATAATGTCTCTTCTGTCCAGTGCCTTATCGATAATAACAAGAAGTTCGTCTTTGGTAAAAGGCTTTGCAAGATAATCAAAAGCTCCGCGTTTTGTGGCGGAAACAGCAGTGTCGAGGGTGGCGTATGCAGTAATGATAATGCATACAACCAATGGATCCTTATGAAGAATTTCATCAAGGATGGTAAGTCCGTCTGTGTCCGGTAGTTTAAGATCTATGAGTGCCAGATCAAAAGTTTCCTTTTCTATTATTTCAGACGCTTCCTTACCGTCGCCGGCTATAAATACTTCGTAACCAAAGGGCTTGAGAATACGGGCTACGCCTTCACGCATACCGGTTTCATCATCAACAACAAGAATGCTGTATTTCTTTTTCATTTCTAAATCCTTGCAAAATGGAAAGATAAAAAAGGGTAATTATTATGAAGCGAAGTATCCCGGTCCTTTCGGTTTTGGGATACTCCACTTCATACATTTTATCAGTTTATATACACAGTTAAGGGCTGCCCGCCCTTTTCCGTTATTTTATATACTTGGTAACTGTAGCTGAGAGGTCTTCGGGGCTGATGGGTTTTTCGAGGAACCCGTCAACTTTGATCCACTCTTTTTCCTCGTGGGTTCTTGCGTCGAAAACCATTTCGGTTTCTCTTCTTACTGATGTAACCATCACAAGGGGAATGTCCTTTGTGTCAGGATTTGTTTTAATCCTGTGGCTGAGTGTAAAGCCTGAGTCGTAGTGCTCCATCATCAGGTCGAGTATAACCAGATCAGGCTTAAACTCCTTCAGTTTGTCAAGCCCTTCCTGAGCTGATGATGCTGTTGCCACCTCATAACCGAGGTTAACAAGCACTGCTTCGTTCATCATAGTAAAATCCTGGTCGTCGTCCACCAGTAATATTTTCTTACTCATATCATATACCCCAATTCATTTTCAGCCGTCAGCCAACCAGCCTTTTCACCTCGGAAATGAGTACTTCAGGTGACACGGGTTTTGTCAGAAACTGTTCTACATTAACCCATTCCTTCTCGGGCTTTTCCGCCCAGGGCACCTCGTGGTGTTCGCTGAAAGCTGTGATCATAATAATTGGTATGTCTTTAATGATTGGGTTGTCCCGAATTTTGTCAACGGCGTCAAATCCTTCGACATCGGTTCCCATCATGACATCCAGCAAAAGCAGATCCGGTTTTTGAGTTTTAATCAGGCCGATACCATCTCTTGAATTATGGGCTACCATAACAGAGTATCCAGCATTTTCAAGAACCGCCTGGTTCATGGCAGTAAAGTCCGGATCATCATCAACAATCAAAATCTTTTTAGGCATAGTAACCTCCCTGATTCTTTATTTTACTCCATTCCCATTTAAGTTAAACCTTCTTGGCTGAAATCCTACCGCAAGCTTGCCTTTCTCGGCAGCTTTACCCAGAATATCCCCTCTGGCTCCTATATCGTGAAGCCTTGGGAATGTGATGACAAATGCGCTTCCCGTTCCAAGCTCGGTTTCGACTTTTATGTCGCCCCGGTGCATTTTGATAATACCGTAGCATATAGCCAGACCAAGACCGGTTCCCTGTCCAATCTGTTTGGTGGTGAAGAAGGGGGTAAAGAGCTTGTTAATGTTCTCTTTGGGTATTCCCGGTCCGTTATCTCCGACTACAAACTGGATTCTGTCCTTGTCTTCCAGATATTCGGACTTAACGGTTATAATCCCTTCTTCATTCATTGCTTCAATAGCATTATTAATCAGATTGACGACTACCTGCTTCATCTGGTCGGGATCTATTTCCACAGCGGGTATAAACGGATTCAGTTCCAGAACATAATCCACTTTTTCCCTTACTTTCTGGCTCTTTATCAGTTCTACCGTTTCTGTGAGAAGCGTGTTGATATCTGCTTTTCTGGTAAAAACCTCTCTCTGCCTCGAAAAGTCCAGCAGACCCGAAACAATGGTTTTACAGCGCTGAGCTTCTCTGGCTATGAGCAGAAGGTCTTTTTTGGTCTGATCGTCAATATGGTTCTCGTTAAGGAGAATGTCGGCATAAAGAACGATTGTTCCCAGGGGGTTATTTACTTCATGGGCTACACCCGCAGCAAGCTGCCCCAGAGATGCCTGTTTTTCCGTGTTTATGAGCTGGTTCTGGGTGGTCTGGAGTTCCTGATGGGAATGGTTCAGTTCCACCAGAGTGTTTTCCAGATGCTCAATGGTATAGTTCAGGCACATCTCCTTTTCTGCGATGCCTTCGCATACTGCTTTTGCAAGCCCCCTGCAGCTTTCGTATCCGCAGGCTTTACAGTTGAGTTCGTCAAAAATGCTGAATTTATTGGTTGCTCTCAGCACTTCTTCAATTTCTTCCGTAGTAGGCTCTTTGACATCTACAAAATCGGTCTTGAAACTGCGGGAGAGATCCAGATCAGAGAACTTTTTCATGTAATACTGCCATTCTTCCAGGTTAAAAGCTCTCTGAGTCTCCCTTATATAATCGGCGACCTTACGCTTTCTTGCGTTAGGCCCTCCACTGTCGCTAATCATTGGTCCGTTTATACAGCCTTCGCAGAACAGGATCTCGGCGAATTTACAGGTGGTTCTCCCGGATTGAAACTCATTGATAAAATCAATAAAGTGTTCTCTTCCGTCCACAACCTGAATTTTATAATCCAGCACATCATCCTTGAGTTCTGCACTTTTCAGCACGCCACCGGTGATTGGAAACGCCCTGCCCCATGACGGATGGGGGGGATCAAAGCTTTCCGGCACCATTTCCTCGATTTTTATATTCATTATGGCTCTTAAGAGCCGGCTTTCCTTGAATGTAAGAACCTCGTCGATTATGCCCGCTACATTTGGATCCCTGGCTTCCATCTTCTTGGATATGCATGGTCCGATAAACACAACCGCTACATCCCTGCCGTATTCCTTCCTTACGGCAAGGGCAGTTGCTATCATCGGCGATACAACAGGAGTCAGATAAGGAATAAGATGAGGGTGGTATTTCTCAACATAATAGATGACTGCGGGGCAGGATGTGGTAATCTGGGGGATACCGGTTTCATCATAGATTCTCCTGTATTCCCTTCCCACAAGATCCGCACCGAAGGCAACCTCAACTACTTTGTGGAAACCTGCTTTTTTGTAGGCAGCCACAAGCTGTCCGGGTGTGCAGTTGTCATCCATCTCTGCCGGAAAAGAAGGTGCAAGGCAGGCTACAACCCGCTTGTTTGATTTCAGCAATTCCCTTACATGTTCGACACCGGATAAAATTGCCTTGGCATTCTGGGTACAGACGGTAAAGCAGTTGCCGCAGCCTATGCAGCGGTCATTAAGCACTACCGCCTGTCCCTTTTCAACCTTGATTGCCTTGGCAGGGCAGTACCGCACGCAGTTATAGCAGCGGCGGCACTTGTTTTCCAGTGTTCTGATTATTCCTGCGTCCATATTCATCAACCCTTTTACCGGGGCGGCGCAGTATAAACCCTGATGCCCCTAAAATTTATCTCTTTCCCTGTAGTGGGTATGGAGAAGATCGTGGGATTTGTGACCAAGGGGTTTTCCAAGATAATCATCATATATTTTCTTGATTACCGGGTTCTGATGTGCAAGTCTGAGCTGGGCGTTCTTGTCGATGGAATAGAGCGCCTGCTGGCGTTTTGCGATAATTTCCTTATCCTGGGGCTTAGGCTGTCCGCCGCCTGCGATACAACCGCCGGGGCAGGCCATAATCTCGATGAACTGGTATCTCTCGGGATTTTCCTTTATCCGTTTAAGGATAATATCAGCATTGGTAAGTCCTGAAGCAACAACGATTGACAGTTTCAGTCCGTTGATGTCCACCACTGCCTCTTTTACGCCGTTAAGTCCTCTGACCGGCTCGAATTCGATGGTCTGGAGGTCTTTTCCGGTGAGGGTGCAGTATGCGGTTCTCAGGGCTGCTTCCATTACGCCGCCTGTGGATCCGAATATCTTGCCTGCGCTGGATGTGAGATTGAAATAATCGTCATATCTCTGGTCAGGCATTGCCTGGAAATCAAGACCGGAAATTTTGATCATTCTGGCCATTTCCCTTGTAGTCAGAACTACATCTACATCTGGTACATTACCTTTGTAGAACTCAGGTCTCTTTACTTCGAATTTTTTTGCTGTGCAGGGCATAACTGAAACCACGAAAACATCTTCGGGGTTTTTGCCTTCCTTTTCAGCATAATAGGTTTTCAGCAGAGAGCCGAGCATTTCCTGTGGCGAACGGCAGCTTGAAAGATTGTCGATAAATTCCGGATGGAAATGTTCGACATATTTCACCCAGCCGGGGCTGCAGGATGTAATCATAGGAAGCTTCCCTGCGTTCTGAATACGATACAGCAGTTCGTTAGCTTCCTCAATTACCGTAAGGTCCGCTGCCACGCTGGTGTCGAATACCATATCGACTCCCATGCGTTTGCAGGCGCTTACCAGTTTGCCGCTGAGTTCTGTTCCCGGTTCGTAACCGAACTCTTCTCCGATTGATACGGAAATAGCAGGAGCCATCTGGAATATGACGGTTTTGGTCTTATCATTGATAGCTTCCCATACTTCCTTAAGGCTGCTCTTCTCACGAAGGGCGCCGGTGGGGCATACCATTATGCACTGGCCGCAGTAAATGCAGGGTGATACATTAAGGCCGCGGTTGAATGCGGGTTCGACATGGGTTTTGAAGCCTCTGTTGACGAAGTCAATGGCTCCCACTCCCTGTACTTCTTCGCATACTCTTACGCATTTGCCGCAGAGGATGCATTTGCTGGGGTCTCTTTCCAGCGATGGGCTTGATGTGTCAAGCTTATATTCTTTTCTTTCGCCGCGGTATCTCTTGTGACGGACGCCCATCTCGTGAGCCAGATCCTGGAGCTGGCAGTTGAGATTTCTTTCACAGTAGAGGCAATCTTCAGGATGGTTTGCAAGAAGAAGCTCGACGATGGTCTTACGGGCTGCTCTGACACGGGGAGAATGGGTCTGAATCTTCATTCCTTCGCCTGCAGGAAATGCACACGCCGGAATGAGGCTTCCCATTCCTTCCACTTCCACCACGCATATGCGGCAAGCACCGGTGGGGGTCATGTTTTCAAGGTAGCAAAGGGTGGGAATTGATATTCCGTGTTCCTTCAGCGCTTCCAGGATTGTTAATCCGTCTTTTACTTCAAGCGGTCTGCCGTTAACTTCAATTTTCACTGGCTACACCTTCCTTAACTTGCTCTACGGCGTCAAATTTACATGCCACATGGCAGGCGCCGCAGCCGATACATCTGTCGGCAATGATATAATGAACATGCTTTCTTTCACCAACGATGGCGTTGTTGGGGCATTTAATCTTACAAAGTCCGCATCCCCGGCATTTTTCAGCTATGATCTTATAATCGGTCATACCTGAGCAAAGGCCTGCGGGACAACGGTTGTTGTAGATATGCTCTTCATATTCATCTTTGAAATATTTCAGTGTGGAAAGAACGGGATTTGCAGCAGTCTGTCCAAGTCCGCAAAGAGCTGTGTCTTTGATGGACTGGGCGAGTCTGTTCATATAAACAATACCGCCGAATCTTTCGAGTCTTTCCATTTCTGACATAAACTTGGCAGATGTTGTGATACGGGTGAGAATTTCGAGAAGTCTCTTGGTTCCTTCACGGCAGGGGATGCACTTTCCGCATGATTCTTTCTGGATGAAGTCCATAAAGTATCTTGCCACATCAACCATGCAGGCGTCCTCGTCCATAACCACAAGACCGCCGGATCCCATCATCGCTCCAACCTGTTTGAGGGATTCGTAGTCGATGGAAATGTCAAGATGCTGCTCGGGAATACATCCGCCTGAAGGTCCGCCAATCTGAACTGCCTTATACTTCTTTTCCTTGGCGATACCGCCGGCTATATCGAAAATAATCTCGCGAAGGGTAATACCCATAGGCACTTCAACAAGACCATTGTTCTTAATATTGCCGGAAAGGGCGAATACCTTGGTTCCCTTGCTTCCTGCGGTGCCGATCTTTGCGAAATTCTCGGCTCCCATTCTGAAGATGGAAGGTATATTTGCATAGGTTTCAACATTGTTGATAATTGTGGGGTATCCCCAGAGTCCTGAAACAGCCGGATATGGAGGACGATAGCGGGGCATACCTCTTTTGCCTTCGATGGAGGCAATAAGGGCAGTCTCTTCGCCGCAAACGAAGGCTCCTGCGCCTTTTTTGATTTTCAGCTTGAAGCTGAAATCCGTATCGAGGATGTTGTCGCCGAGAAGGCCTGCCTGCTCCAGCTTGTCCATTGCTTCCTCAAGGTGGGCGATGGCAAGGGGATACTCTGCGCGGATATATACATATCCGGCATCGGCGCCGATGGCAAATCCTGCGGTCATCATGCCTTCGATTACTCTGTAAGGATCGCCTTCGAGAACTGAACGGTCCATAAATGCACCGGGGTCTCCCTCGTCGGCATTACAGATAACATACTTGTGAGGGTTTTTCTGAACGGCGGCAAACTGCCACTTCTTACCTGTGGGGAATCCTCCGCCGCCTCTTCCTCTGAGGCCTGATTTGAGAACATCATCGATGACTCTTTCCGGAGTGTATTCTTTGAGAAGACGGGCAAAACTCTTAAAACCGCCTCTTGAAATATACTCTTCAAGACTGGTGGGATTAATAACGCCGCAATTCTCAAGAACGATTTTCATCTGTTTCTTAAAGAATGTAATCTGATTTATTTCTTCTACGCCTTCAATCGGTTCTGCGGTTTCATCTTTATACTGCGCCAGAACATTGAGCCCCTCAAGGGATCCGTTTTTAATGTAGGTCTCAACGATCTGTTTTGCCTGGCTGTTGTCAACCTGGAAGAAAGTAACTCTGGGCTTACCGGGAAGTTTTACATCCACAATGGGTTCAACTTCGCAGTATCCCACACAACCCACATCAATGATCTCGGCATCTATGCCGTTTGATTCGAGGGCTGATTTGATGGCTTCTTCAGAACTTGCTGCTCCGCAAGCCAGACCACAGGTTCCTGCTCCGACAAAAATCACCGGTTTGTCTGCGGAACGGGAAAAAGTTGTATTATTTTCAAGCAATGCTTTGATATGATTCTTATATTCAGTATTAACGCCCATGGCGACCTCCTATTCGTACTGCTCAAGGATGGCGGGCAGATCCTTCACGTCCAGCCTTCCATGGTAATTGCCGTCAACGCAGATCACCGGAGCAATACTGCAGGCACCCATGCATGCAACCACTTCGATGGTATAGCGTCGATCTTTCGTTGTCTGGGCTGCTTTTATGCCCAGTTCCCTCTCGAGTGATTCGAGAAGTTTGGCAGAGCCTTTTACATGACAGGCCGTTCCGCGGCAAACCTGAACAAGGTGCCTTCCGGGCGGATTCAGACGGAACTGGTTGTAAAAGGTGGCAACTCCAAAAATCTTACTGGTGGGAAGATCCAGATAGCCACTAATCTGTTTAATGGCATCCTGTGAGATATATCCTTGCAGCTCCTGAACATCCTGGAGGATCGGTATAAGATCGGATCTCAGTTTCTGGGGATAGTTTCCGAGAATTTCTTCAATATTCTGCGGTGTTTCCTTCAGTTTCATTTTTTCACCTCGGTCAATACCGTTTTGTTGATACAGGTAATGGTTTCTGATCCGGTTTTGTATATTGATACTCAGATTTTTTTTCAGCCGGTTGTGAAACACTTCACTATCCTGCTTATTCGCCGGTGTGCCTTTATCCTTTTTCGTTTTTTGCTGATTATTGTCTTTTTTTATTACTGCATTAAAACCTGACTGAAAACCCAGCTTGTGATTTTTTTCACGGCTTGCGCTAAAACCTCATAAAACCGGGTTGTGAAAGAATTCACACACACCGAATATTTTACATTTTCAAACGAAAACAAGTTCACTTTAACCTGAGATGGAATATTTTTGGGGATTCAATCATGCATGATATTACTGAAATAAAAGATTTTAGTCCTGCAAATGTCAGCCAATACTGATATAAAAGGAACCCGGGGCTGCAGGAATTAAACCGGAAACCTCTCTTTTTCCGGTTTTTCAATAACTATCATGTAAAATATATTTGCATGCAGGAAAACAGTGGGAAAAAAATCGAAAATTATGTTACCTGATTACTATATGACCTTAATAAATGAGAAAGGTTGGGGTGGATTATGGAAAACATCCGGAAGAAGTTCTATTTCACCGGGTACCTTGTTTTTCTTTGCATACTCATTTTTATCACAATGTGGCTGCTCTCCCATGTTACCCATGTTGTGGTTATCCTTGTTTCATCCATATTTCTTGCCTATCTTCTTCTGCCTCTTGTGAGATTTTTCGAACACCCGATAGAATTGGTGATTCCGGAAAAAATCAGTGTTGGTAAAGATAAATACATCACCCTGCTCAAAGAGGAAAAGCGGATTACCGTAAAAAAACGGAAATGGAACCGGGTCCTCGCCATTACGGTTGTCTATATAATCCTTGCAATAGTTCTTGCAGGCATACTTGCCTTTGTTATTCCCAAAGCTACAGACGAATTCAATAAATTTACCTCCACCATCCCCAGACTCAGTCAGGGGATTAAACAGCATATAACTGACGCCATATCCTGGCTTGAACCAAAACTCCCTCCCGGAGCCGCTGAAGCTGTGCCGAAAGCGCTGCAGAATATGACTGCACAGGTCGAAAACTTCACAATCAAAGCCCTCTCTCATACATTTGTTCTTGCAAAAACCGTGTTTTCCACAGCGTTTACCATGATAATCATCCCCCTTTTCACATTCTACATTCTGATGGATGTGGAAGTGTTCAAACGCGCCTTTATGGCGCTAATCCCAAAAAATAAAAAGGAAGAAGCCCTCGAACTCCTTCAGGAAATTGACAGCATGCTGGGTAGATACATCAGAGGACAGATTCTTATCTGTATAGTCATCGGTATCTCAATAACCATAGCCCTGACTCTGATGGGAATCGAATTCTCTGTGTTAATCGGCATTTTCTCAGGCATTGTGGAGGTTATCCCATACCTTGGGGTTATTATCGGGATGATTCCCGCATTCCTTATTGCTCTCTTTAACAAAGGAGTGTTGTATGCACTGCTTCTCGTGCTTGTTCTCGAAGCAATACACTGGACAGAGGGGCATATAATCGTCCCCGCCATCATGGGGCACTCCGTCGGACTGCCTCCCCTTGTCGTCATCGTTGCCCTTTTTGTCGGCGGCGAGACAATGGGGCTTCTCGGCATGTTCATCGCCATTCCTGTCGCTGCGATCATTCGTGTTGTTTTCAACTACTACCTCAGGCTCTACGAACGAAAGGAAAAAGTTTCGGAAGAACAAACCACCCGCAAAATGGCACGGGATAACGAAATTATTTGATTCCGGAGGCTCAAATATTGTTTTCTGCCGGAAAATCAGGCAAATTCAGCTCATCAGGAAGAAATTCTAAACCTGCTGCAAAGCTGTCCTTTGTTTTTTTCATAATTTCCGCCATTGCTCTCATTCTGTTTCAGGGGTGCAATCCCGAACATTCCGGCGATAAGAAAAAAAACACCTCAGCCCCTGAACAACAGAAAAGCGAAGAACCTCAATGGCAGAGATTCAGAAAAAATAAGGAAGGCGCAGGATGTGGTGAATTTGTAATACCGGAAAAAGTAAAAACAACATGGAAATTCAGAACATACCACAATGTCCAGTCTTCTGCTGCCATAGACGCCCACGGTTGTATCTACTTCGGCTCAGGCGACCATAACTTTTACTGCCTGAATCCCGATGGCACGCTTAAGTGGAAATTCAGGGCAAAAAACAGAATAATGTCATCCCCTGTGCTCCTTCAGGAAGGCAGAGTCTGCTTTGGCGATGATGAGGGATTCCTATATTGCCTTGATAAAGACGGAAAAAAAATATGGGAAAAGAAAACAGGCCTCGAAGCCTATTCATCACCCGTTGAAGATAACTCAGGAAACATATACCACGCCTGCATAGATGGAATTCTTTTCTGCTCGGATAAAGACGGCAGGGAAAAATGGCTTTTCAGAACCGGAAGCGCAATTTACTCATCGCCATGTGTTGATGAAGAAAGAAAATCAGTATTTATAACATCAAGGGATAAATATCTGTACTGTATTTCAACCGATGGAAAACTAAAATGGAAGTTTGCAACGGGAAATGAAATTTTCTCTTCACCCTGCGTGGATTCTTCCGGAAGAATCTACTTCGGCTCCGACGATAATTATCTCTACTGTGTTGATTCACAGGGAAAAGAAGTCTGGAAATTCAAAACAGGAGGGCTTGTCGGCACTTCTGCTTCCATCCTTGCAGACAACTCTATAGTCTTCGGCTCCGATGACGGATATGTATGGTGTGTTGACAGCAAAGGCAGCTTCAGGTGGAAATTCAGAACCGAAGGTGAAATTTATTCATCCCCCGCAGCAGATAAAAATGGCAATGTTGTTATCTGCGGACAGGATGGTTATATCTATGGTATCAATAACAAAGGGAATTTGCTGTGGAAAATCAAAACCGGCGACAAGATCTTCTCATCGCCGGCAATAGGTGCGAACTCCGTAATTTATGCAGGGTCTGAGGATTACTACCTGTATTGCATTGAAAAAGATAAATCAGAAAAATAGTTGCTATTAACACCCCAATTCCCGGCCCTCTATCCCCCCGGTCTTCTCTATCCCCACAGTCCCCGGTCGGTTCAATGCCACTGAATTAGTAAAATTTACTCCAATTCTCAACCCAATACCCCTGTTTTTCAAGGAGGGAGGTTCGGAGGGCAACCTCGCTTTTCCAAAAAAGCGTGGTTCCCTCTGACGGTCCAAATCCCCCCGGTCCCCGGTCGGTCCCCCAATTCAAAAGTTTTGGGAAGGAGGTCCGGAGGAAACTTTTTTCAAAAAGTTTTCTCTGGGAGCTGGGCAAACGGTTACAATCCTCGTGAGCGATCTAACAAATCCATGCCAATATTCGTTTGAATTGTGTTTTCTGCGAGGGGCTCATCTGAAATTCTTTTTTTTGGGAAACCCGCTTTTTAAAAAAAGCTCGTTTCCCAAACACTCCCGCCAACCGCCAGTGAACCTCATCACCACAAGCTTGGCAAGGGATCGTAGGAGGGCTTTGTAAGCCCGACGCGGACCCGCAGGTCCGCCCGCGACACAAACCTATGCCCGAAAATTCTCCGAATATGCGGAAATAAAACACAAACGACTGCCGGATCGCAGGCGTCCCGCCTGCCCCCCGGTCCCCAAACACTCCCGCCAACCGCCAGCGAACCTCATCACCACAAGCTTGGCAAGGGATTGTAGGAGGGCTTTGTAAGCCCGACGCGGACCCGCAGGTCCGCCCGCGACACAAACCTATGCCCGAAAATCTTCCGAATATGCGGAAATAAAACGCAAACGACTGCCGGATCGCAGGCATCCCGCCTGTCCCCGGGTCCCCAAACACTCCCGCCAACCGCCAGTAAACCTCATCACCACAAGCTTGGCAATGGATCGTAGGAGGGCTTTGTAAGCCCGACGCGGACCCGCAGGTCCGCCCGCGACACAAACCTATGCCCGAAAATCCTCCGAATATGCGGAAATAAAACACAAACGACTGCCGGATCGCAGGCATCCCGCCTGCCCCCCGGTAAAACAATCCCGTTTTCTCTCCGCAATCTCAGAAACGGAAGAATTACTCCAACTGCAGGGTTGATGCCAATTATCCCGGCCGAAATCAACCTTGTCTCCACTATAAATTGAATTATGGGAATGTAGCGTTAAATGTAGCGTTATTGGTAGAGTTTCCATGCATTCGGAGGGCTTCGGGCAATGCCCATGAATTAAGAAAGGAGCTTCAGCAGCTTTAAATAAGGAGTCCGGTTTCACATTACAATTTGAAGAATCCTGTAAACTGCTTTATGTAACTAAGGATGCCTGTTTTCCTTTTCAACATCCTGTTTGATAAGCTCTTCCAGTCTTTCAATGAGAATCTTTGCCATGGCTACTGTTTCTTCGTTGTTCCGGGATATTGAGAATACGAGGCTTTTTATATCCTCTTCAAAATGTTCAGGCAGTTTTTCACACATTTCCTTAGCTTTTTCAGGCATATTATGTTCTCCCGGATGTGTGGTCTGGTTGAAAGCAAAAAGAATATCAAAATAACTTGACAGAATCTCAGAGACAGCTATGCAGGCATCTGTATGATCGGATTTGCCCACAGCCTGTCTGAGCTTTCCGAAACTTGAATTTCTGCATCCGAAGAGTCTATAAAAGTTTCTTCTGAGAATAGCACTGCGGAGTCCTTCAGGGTATGGCACATCCGATGATTTTTTGAGATCTTCAAACCATTCAATGGGATCGAAAACAGCATTGGAATGCATCAGATTGTGCCATTTACAGGTTGTAAATCCGCTTTTTGCTTCATAATTGACAAGGATGGAACGAAGTTCTCCCATCAGCCACATAGGGGAGCGGAAGTATAATTTCAGTTCTTTGCCTGATGTTTTGAGATGCCAGAAATCTATAACATCGTCGGGACATTTGCCTATTTCGTAGCTTTCGCAGTATCTGTCCGCAATTTCATTCCTTATCTCTTCTGACAATGGGTTTTCCGAGTATATGTAAAGCCTGTTTTCTTCCCCGAAAAGGGCTTTGTCTTTTGGCTCCGTCAAAAAGGATGATATGGCGACTATTCCCGGTGTAATTGCAAAATCAGCAGCAATCAGTTTTATTTCATCATTAAAAATGCTCATTTCTGAACCTTTCTGAAATCTGTTTGTGATGATCTGAGCCGAACCTTTCAAGAAAAGCTTCGCAGATCACTCTTGCAGTAACTGCCTCTCCAAGAACGGCAATGGCAGGAACTGCAGTAACATCGGATCTTATTACCGATGCCGGTGCTGAGTGTTTGTCATTAATATCAATGGAAGGAAGAGGCTCTCTTAATGTTGGTATGGGTTTTACCGCAGCTCTTACGATAATGGTTTCCCCGTTGGACATTCCGCCTTCGATACCACCTGCGTTGTTGGTTTTCCGGCAGATTTTTCCGTCTCTGAATTCAATGGGATCATGGTATTCTGATCCAAAACGGGCGGCTCCTCTGAATCCTGAACCGATTTCAACTCCTTTTACAGATGGAATATCCATTAAAGCTGCAGCTATTGCAGAATCAAGCTTTCTGCCCGGGTGGACATAACTTCCGAGTCCCGGAGGCACTCCGCAGACTGCCACTTTTATGATTCCGCCCAGAGTATCCCCTTTGTCCCGGGTTCTGTCGATCAGGTTAATCATTTCTTCCTGACTGGACAGATCCCCTGTTCTGAATAGGGAAGATTCAATCATGCCCGATGCGGCGAAAGGATCAATAATCTCCTTTGCCTTTATCATGCCGATGGATTCCGTATATCCGATAATTTTAATTCCGAATTCCTCGAGAAAAGCGGCAAAAACCGAACCTGCCGCAACCCATGCTGCAGTCTGCCTTGCGCTGGCTCTTTCTGCCACAAGTCTGATGTCGTCAAATCCGTATTTATGTGCTCCGGCCATATCTGCATGGCCTGGTCTCGGAACAGTTGTTTTTTCCTCAGGATTCCAGGTTTCCCGGCGGTTGTCCTTATTGCTGATCATAAGGGTGATTGGCGAACCTATGCTTTTGCCGTTGATAACTCCCGACAGTACTTTTACACGGTCGGTTTCGATTTTCATTCTGCCGCCTCTGCCATAGCCTTTCTGTCGGCGCGCCAGATCCGAGTTGATTCTGTTTTCATCGATGAAAACATTGGCAGGAAAACCTTCTATCACTGCAACCAGAGCATCCATGTGGGATTCGCCCGCAAAAATTATATGCATTCAATATTACCTTTATTCGTGTTTTTTGAAGAATGACAGAAATGACTGCAGGACCGTCCCGATATTTGACTGTTGGTGAACATCGGGTCCAAGCCCTTTCTGAAGTTCCCCGGCAACAGTGGATTCATTCTTCGCCCCTTTATGATACTGAGCTACTATCCGTTGAAGTTCTCCGTCGTCCAGCCATATTCCGGAGCAGGCGCTGCATATATCTATGGAAACATCTCCGTAGAGTCTTTCTTTCATTGCCTTGTTGCATCTCGGGCAGACCCTTGCCCGTGTGGACATTGTATAGCCTACTGATTCGAGGGGATGGGTTTCTTCAGGCAGGAAGAATCTATGTCTTAGGACACTGCTTTTGAAAAAACTGCCCAGTTCGTTGGCATCAAACCACATGCCCCAGCATTTCGGGCAGGTATCTATCTCAAGACCGGTACCAGGATCCCTGTGGGATCTGAGCTGAATTTTTCTGCAAGCCGGACAAATCAAAGACATATAAAGCCCTCCGCTCATTTCTCATATCCCTTATAATTTGTTAAAAAATGACAAAACTCCTTGATTTATTTTTTCAATCTGATAAAGTATAAAGGATTAATCACAGGGTTGTTTAAACTCGGAAAAATATAGAAAAACTGAATCGGCCTTGTACGAGTTGTAAAAAGGAGCATTGGATAATGAGTCAGTATCTCGGATTGGACATTGGGTCCATTAGTGTTAAGTTTGCTGTGATAGATGAAGATAATAATATTGTTTACACATCCTATAAAAGACATAAAGGACAGCCTCTTCAGACCGCAGTTAAAATGCTTGATGAAATGAATGCGGTAATACCGGAAAAGAAAATTTCTAACGCTGCAATAACAGGATTGAGTGCATCTCTTGCAGGCAAAAATATGCCGGTTTCAACAGAAAACGAAATAATATGTCATGCAAAAGCAGCTATGCTGCTTTACCCTGATGTCTGTTCTATTATCGAAATGGGAGGACAGGATTCCAAGCTTATCCTTCTTGATTATGACAAAACTATCGGTGACATGATAATTACCGATTTTGCCATGAATACCATCTGTGCTGCAGGAACCGGTTCGTTCCTTGATCAGCAGGCAAACAGACTTGGCGTATCCATTGAGGATGAATTTGGAAGCCTGGCTCTGAAATCTCAGAAGCCTCCCCGTATTGCAGGCAGATGCTCGGTTTTTGCTAAAAGCGACATGATTCACCTTCAGCAGGAAGCAACACCGGTTCACGACATTGTGGCGGGCCTTTGCTTCGCAGTGGCAAGAAACTTTGTTTCGAGCATCGCCAGAGGAAAGAAAATCTCCACCCCCGTGGCATTCCACGGCGGAGTAGCTTCCAACGCCGGAATGATCAGAGCCTTCAAGGAAGTCCTCGGCATTCCCGACGATCAGCTTAAAATTCACGAATACCACAAAGAAATGGGAGCAATTGGCGCTGCCATCATCGCAAGAAATAAAATGGGCGAAAAGGTATATGAACCTGAGAAACTCCGTTCATACCTCGGAAGAAACCTCGGAAACCCCGTAGGTCTCAACCGCCTCGAATTAAGACTTTCCAAAACTTCAACCACTCCAGAAAAAGGCTGGATTCCTTCCAACGGAGATAAGATCGAAGGATACCTCGGCGTTGATGTGGGAAGTATTTCCACCAATGTAGTCGTAATCGACCCCCGCAACAGGGTTCTTGCAAAAAGATACCTTATGACCGCAGGCAGACCCCTTGAAGCAGTCCGTCAGGGCTTGTCGGAAGTGGGAATGGAACTGGACAACAGAGTCATCATCAGAGGCGTCTGCACCACCGGTTCGGGAAGATACCTCACCGGCGACTTTATCGGCGCCGATGTGGTCAAAAATGAGATCACCGCTCAGGCAACCGCTGCCGCAGCTATCGATCCCAAAGTTGACACGATATTTGAAATCGGCGGTCAGGATTCCAAGTATATCAGCCTTGAAAACGGAGCCATTGTTGACTTCGAAATGAACAAAGTCTGCGCCGCAGGCACAGGTTCATTCCTTGAGGAACAGGCTGAAAAACTCGGTATAAACATCAAAAAAGAATTTTCAAGAAAAGCCCTCAGATCAAAATCCCCTTGTGCCATGGGCGAACGCTGCACAGTATTCATCGAGTCCGACATTGTTTCAAACCAGCAGAAGGGCGCTCCCGTGGAAGACCTCCTTGCAGGCCTTGCATATTCCATTGTCCACAACTACCTCAACAAAGTGGTTGCAGACAAGAAAATAGGGGAGAGAATCTTCTTCCAGGGCGGCACCGCCTTCAACGACAGTGTGGTGGCAGCTTTCGAGGCAGTTACAGGCAAGAGGATCTATGTGCCGGACAATCATGAGGTTACAGGAGCCATAGGCTGCGCAATTATCGCAAAGAAATGGTATCTTGAAGCTGGGAAGAAAACCTCATTCAAAGGCTTCGATGTCAGCAACAGAGAGTATGTTCAGGATGCGTTCGAATGCAAATCATGCTCAAACCGCTGCGAAATCAAGCGGGTGAGAATCGAAGGCGAAAAGCCTCTGTTCTACGGCGGAAGATGCGAAAAATACGAAATGCGCCACAATCCCAATGCGGATAAGATTCCCGATCTCTTTGGCGAGCGGGAAAGCTTCCTCATGAAAGAATACCACACTCAGGATGATACCCTCAGCGCAAGAGGCGTCGTTGGTATTCCGAGAGTGATGTATTTCTTCGAACAGCTTCCCTTCTGGGTTAAGTTCTTCAAAGATCTTGGATACAAAGTGGAGCTTTCTGACCCCACCAACAAAAACATCATCAATGAAGGTCTCGAAAGAGTTCTGGCAGAAACCTGCTTCCCCATCAAGGTTTCCCACGGACATATCAAAAACCTTATGGACAAGAAGGTCGATTATATCTTCCTGCCCAGTGTAATCAATCTTAAAAATGTTTACGAAGGATTCCAGGAATCCATAGCCTGTCCTTATGGCCAGTCGCTTCCCTATATGCTTACGATGGCTCTCGATCTGGACAAGCAGGACAAGGTGAAAATCCTCCGCCCCGTAGTCCGTTTCGACAAGGGCACAAGAGGAATCAGCAACGGTCTGCGCGCACTGGCAGTGGAGCTTGGTGTCCACTTCAAGGAAATAACCCATGCAGTCAAAGCTGCTGAAAAAGCTCAGGATGAATTCTACAAATCATGCCGTGAAAGAGGACTGGAAATACTGAAGGATCTGAAGGAAGAGGACAACGCAATCGTTATCGTCAGCCGTCCCTACAATGGCTGCGATGCCGGGCAGAATCTTGAGATTCCGAGAAAACTCAGACATCTCAACGCTCTTCCCATTCCCATAGATTTCCTCCCCCTTGATGAAGTGCCTATCGATAAAGACTGGCCCTTTATGACATGGAGATACGGACAGAAGATTCTTGCCGCTGCAGATATCATCAGGGAAGATAAACGGCTCAACGCTCTTTATCTCACCAATTTTGGATGCGGTCCGGATTCATTCATAATGAAATTCTTCCGCAAGAGAATGGGCGGAAAAGTATATCTTCAGATCGAAGTTGACGAACATAGTGCCGACGCCGGTGTAATCACCAGAGCGGAAGCATTCCTTGACAGTATTCAGAACATCAGGGATAAGAAAGCTCAGAAATTTGTCTTTGATATACATTCCATCAATCCCAACGGCAATAAACGCACCCTTTATATTCCTTATATGTGCGATCACGCCTTTGCTATAAAAGCGGCATTCCTTTCATGCGGAATTCCGGCGGAAGTATTCCCCGAATCCGATATGGAAAGCCTTGAACTTGGCAGAAAATATACCACCGGAAAAGAATGCTACCCCTGCATAGTTACCACCGGCGACATGGTTAAAATGATCAAGAAGAACGGTTTCGATGCTTCAAAGGCAGCCTTCTTTATGCCCACAGCCGGAGGCGGATGCCGGTTTGGTTATTATAATATTCTTCAGAGAATCGTTCTTCAGGAACTTGGAACCACTGATGTACCGATTTACTCGCCCAACCAGACGGAAAGCTTCCTGAAAGATCTCTCCGCAGTGGGAGGGCAGGACTTCTTCAGAACAGCCTGGAGAGGCATTCTTGCTGTTGATATTCTCGATAAAGCCCTCAGGGAAACAAGGCCCTACGAACTTGAAAAAGGCGAAACCAACAAGGTTTACAAAGAATATCTCGCCAAAATCTGCAACACGGTAATGAAAAAAGAAGATGTAGTGCCTGTAATGAAGGAAGCTAAAAGAGCTTTCGAAGCTATCCTTGTTGACAAAGAACAGCTCCGTCCCGTTATCGGCGTTGTCGGAGAAGTTTTTGTCCGCCTTAACCGTTTCTCAAACAACCATCTGGTTGAAAACCTTGAGGAACTTGGCGCTGAAGTCTGGGTGGCACCATTCTCAGAATGGATCTTCTACATTAATAACATTAAGAAAGAAGACTACCTCCAGGAAAAAGACCTTCTCAACTGGACAAAAATCTCCATTGCTGATGCAGTGGCAAGAGCTGATGAACACGATGTGCTCAGACCTTTCAGAAAATTCCTGCGCTCAGGCCACGAACCCACCGCAGAGGAAAATGTGAAAATGGGCAGCACCTATGTGCATCCGTCATTCAGGGGCGAAACTATAATGAGTCTCGGAAAAGCAGTGGACTTCTACCGCACAGGCTTGTCGGGAGTAATCAATGTAATGCCTTTCACCTGTATGCCCGGAACAGTCGTCAATTCTATGCTCAAACGGGTCAAACAGGATTGTGAGGATTTGCCGGTTCTCAATATTGCTTACGATGGACTGGATATGTCCAACAACACCCTCAGGCTCGAAGCTTTTGTCCATCAGTGCGGCCAGTATATGGAAAAGCACATGAAGGAAGAACTGGCAGGAGTCTGATCATAAATTATGGCAATTGATTTAACCGTTCTCCGTTCCGTTTTAAATGGGGCGGAGAACGATTTTTGCGTATGGGAGCCTGAAAAGGTAAGGGTTATAGTCGGCAGGGGAGGAAAGATCGAAGATGATGTCTTTACGGAAAACTGTCTTGCTGATAATGTGCCTGTAATCCGCAGGAGAACCGGAGGCGGAACAGTCGTTCTCGCACCGGGAATGCTTGTCTTTTCCCTTGCATGTGTTGTTGAAAAGGAACTTGTAATAAGGGAATATGCCCGGCAGGTTAACTGCCTAATTATTGAATTTCTTGAACATTACCTGAAAGCAGATTACCGCCAGGACGGAATTTCCGACCTTTGTATCGGTGACAGAAAGATAATGGGTTCAGGTATGTACCGCCGCAGAAATATTATGTTTTTTCAGGGTTCCATACTTGTTGAACCCGACCTTTCCCTGATGGGCAGATACCTCAAACCCCCGCCCAAACAGCCTGAATACAGAAATAACAGAACTCATGCCGATTTTGTCACAACCCTGAAAAACGAAGGTTTAAATCAGAAAACATCCCGGCTCGTCCCCCTTCTTGATACTTTTCTGAAGAATAATATCCGCAGAATATTTTGATTTCTATTGAATTATTCGAAGTTTTTTTGTATGGTTGTAGTGGTTTGAATAAATTTTACTGATTTATGGGTATTACCCCTGAGTCCCAATACCACTGAATTGGCAAAACCTACTCCGATCTCAATCTCCAATACTCTTGTTTTTTAAGGAGGGAGGTGCGGAGGGAAACCCGCTTTTCCAAAAAAGCGTGGTTCCATCTGACGGTCCCAAATTCCCCCGGTCGGTCCCCCAATTCAAAAGTTTTGGGATGGAGGTCCGGAGGAAACTTTTTTCAAAAAGTTTTCTCTGGGAGCTGGGCAAACCGCTCTAATACTCGTGAGCGATCTGATATATCCATGCCTTAATTCATGGGTATTACCCCTGACGGTCCCCGGTCCCCTTATTCTTAACTCCCCGGAGATAACCAATGCCTGATTACAAACACAAATACAGATATCCCCTTGTGGATTTAAAAAAAGAATACGAAGCTGTTGGCGAGGAAACTCTCGAAGCTATAAAAAATGTAGTTGAAAACGGGGATTTTATCCTCGGTGATGATGTCTCCCGCTTTGAAGAAGAATTTGCCCGTTTCTGCGGAGTAAAACACTGCATAGGAGTAGGCAGCGGCACTGCCGCTCTTTATATACCTTTGCTAAGCTATGGTATCGGCAGTGGTGATGAGGTCATAGTTCCGGCTTTTACATTCATTGCATGTCCGAGAGCAGTTGCTATGACCGGTGCGATTCCTGTTCCTGCAGAAGTTGATTACGAAACAGGCTGCATCGACCCATCCCTGCTGGAAAAAGCAATTTCAAAGAAAACTAAAGCTATAATGCCCGTCCATCTGTACGGCAATCTGGCAGAAATGGATAAAATCAGGGAAATCGCCGATCGTTACCAACTTGTTGTTATAGAAGACGCCTGCGAAGCTCTGGGAGGCTCCCTTTCCGGCAGAAAAACAGGTTCTCTGGGAAATACAGGCTCCTTCAGTTTCTACCCGTCCAAAAATATCGGATGTTACGGAGATGGCGGAGCAATAACAACCAACGATTCAGAATTAAACGAAAAAGCAAGGTCTATCAGGCACTACGGCAATGGCGGTCCTGCAGGAATCAACAGCAGACTTGCCTCAATACAGGCTGCGGTTTTAAGAAAAAAACTTCCCTATCTCGAAGACTGGAACGAAAAAAGAAGACTCAATGCAGAGATCTACAAAAAACACCTTCAGGGTCTTCCCGTCGAATTCTTCAAAACTCCTGAGGATTCAGTTCCCGTTTATTATCTCTTCGTTATGAAAACCGGAAAACGGGATGAACTGATAAATTATCTTACTTCAAAAGGAATAGAAGCAAGAATTCACTTCGCACCGCCTATACATTTGCTCGAATCATTTGCCCATTTGGGTTATAACAAAGGCAGTTTTCCCGTTGCGGAAAAACTTGCATCGGAAGTGGTTTCAATACCTATGCATCCGTTTTTATCAGAATCGGAAATATCAGAAATTTCCTGTGAGATCAAGCGGTTTTTTGAAAATCAGCATTCTGAGCCTTAGCATTGCTCTGAATCAGCAGCTCAGCTTCATCCGTCTGATTAGGAAAAAGATCCGGAGGAACATTGTCTTTCCCCAGTGCCTGCCTCACCATAAAACGGGCGCATTCATTGTTTGAGCCAAGGCAGTATTTCTTTTTGAAAAAACCGGAAAGTATGGTTTTTACAGCCATTTTATCGTTAAAAAACGGACATCCGGCAAGTGCTTCACATTCCGCCATTTTCTTCCTCCTCTGTTTTCTTTGCAGCTTTTTCTTTCTTTGCTTTTTTAGGTTTGGGTTCGGGCAATTCTTCAGCAGTTATTCTTATTAGTTCGCTCAGCCATTCCCGATCTTCCAGCTTATCTTCTATCAGAAAGCTCATTTTGGCACCGGCATAAGGTGGCGCTTCCTTTACATCTCCGATAAATTTTCTCCCGCTTTCGGTCGGTTTTACAAAAAGTTTGTTATCGCATATCAGTGCTGTTACTTTTGAATTGCAGTAAAGCGCATATTCACCAAACATCTTTTTTGCGGCAATATTACCCGCACCATTGAGCTGATCAACTATGAAGTCAATAAAATCTTTATCAGAAGCCATTCGCTTAATAGTCACTCCTGTCAAAACCATTATTCATTCGGGATTTTGCCAGCCCTTGTGTGTTACTGTAAAATCCCCATCTGCTGTTTCTGAAAACATTAATGTTTGAATATTTTTCGATTCAAACATTTTTATTCGTCACATACTTAAATTACCCTAATTGTCCGAAAATTATGCCTGTCTATTTAGTTTCCCCTTAAAAACTCATTCATAACCACGACTATTTCGGGTTATTTTTTTGATTTTGGCATAATTTGGATTGATTGTGGCGAATCGTTTTCAGGAATCATACTTGTTTTGTGAAATCTGATGAAAAATTGATGTCAAATTACTGGAAAACCATCGAAAAGATGCAAAAATGGCCAATGATTTTCCGACCAGGGGGTGAACCCCTTGCTTTTCCCCTTGTGTGGGGGGGATTTTTGCCCTTTTTGGGCATTATGAGGCCATCAGCGCCCGTTTAAGGTTCATGGCGCATAGGCCCAGGCGGACCCAGATCTCTCCGCCTCCTTCAATCCGGTAGCCTGAGCGGTCGAGGCCGTATTTCCGCTTTG
>JAJTBE010000139.1 GCA_021287065.1 Bacillota bacterium | reverse complement strand
GAGGAGACCTCGCTTTTCCAAAAAAGCGTGGTCTCCTCTGACGGTCCCCAAATCCCCACGGTCCCCCTGGTCGGTCCCTCAATTCAAAAGTTTTGGGAAGGCGGGTGCCTGCCCGCAGGGTGGGCGCGAGGAAACTTTTTTTAAAAAAGTTTTCTCCGGGAGCTGAGCAAACGGTTATAATCCCCGTGAGCGCCCAGACCAATCCATGCCTTAATTCATGGGCATTGGGATAAATCTCAATAGACATAATCAGATACAGTAAAAAACATACAGGTTAAACAAATAAAATTTATTGTGGCAGGAATGGTATTATGAAAAGAATACCCCGATATATAAAAATAATTGCAGTAATTTTTCTTATTCTGTTGTTTGCTAATTTATCATTTAAACTGCTGCTGATATTCAGAAAAAACAATCTCTATAATGCTTTTTCTGTTCCCGCCGTTGATGGAAAGAGTTTTTATGTTTACAAACAGGAAAACCATTCTGGGAGCATTAGTATAAGTAATTCAATTGACACTGAAAACAGTATATCGAAATATACATCTGTAAATAAACCGGGAGTATGTTTTTTTTCTTCACGTCCCGAAGGTGAAAAACTTCCTCTTTCAGTAGGGTGTTTCAGCGGCAATGAATATTTTATCACACTCGAATATTTCTGGGACCTGAATGCTGATTCTTTTGCAAAAGATCTGAAGCTGGTTTACCATTATCCGGATGGTAAACTAAAATCATGGATGATACCCTATAAAGAAAACATAAATCAGAATCCGGGAAACATAATTTTTTTCAATGAAAACAGCGGTTTTTTCAGATACGATCCTCTCGCTGATAAATATGTATACCTGTGTAAAATACCGGATTTCCGCAAAGATTTAGTCTGGTATTTTAAACACTTTGTACCAAAGGTTAAGATACCCCTGAATGAGATTACACTTTCAAATGCAAAGATTATTTGCGGTAATAAACCCGGGGATTTTGTCCTTATGATCCCATTTGACATGATTTCAAATTATAGTTATCTTTGCTATATCTATTCAGCAGAACAAAAAAAGCTTATAAAACCATTCCTGTTGCCAGGTTGGACAAATCCAATTCATTCTTCATCCCTGTATATTTCTTCTGATGACAGATTTGTGATAATAAGGGGGACGGGCATAGTTGACACATCAGTTCCTGAAATTCTCAATGTAAACCTTAAAACACCTTGTTTAGAATCTTCTTTTTATACTGACAAAACCAATTTTATCAGAATATTAATAAATGAATCGGAAATCTATTACTCAGACTCGGAAAATGGAAACTTCAGAACTGTTTACAAAGAAAATGGGAAAGATTGTAGGGTAGTCTATGCATTTTGGTTTCCTGAAGAAAAATGTATTATTGCTGATATATATATAACCAATAACCCTGGAATTATTGATGGAACGTCAGTTATAGCCATCGATCCGCAGACCGGAAATGTAAGGCAGATTATAGCACCCTGTCCGTTTTACACAAAAAAGAACGAAAGAGTGTTCTCCCTGTTAATGGATTTGTCTGACAAAGCTCAGGAATTAAAGCTGAAAATCCCCCATAAATACAGATGGTTATTCTGACGAGCCTGATCATGCGGCAAACCGCCATTGAAACCACCGAAAAAAAACAGAAGCTGCAACAAACAGTAACCCCTCATAATTGCAGGTTTTACAAACACTGCCGGCGGAAAATTTCCCGCTCACCGCATTTCCTGCTCAACCCGTCTTTAACAACTTTCCACAAAAACAAAAAGAGAAGCTTGCGCTTCTCTTTTTTATATTTTCACAATCCATCGGATTACTCCGTAAAATGGACTGTTATTTATCAACTACCATCTGCGGTCTCTTCCGCCACCGGATCTGCCGCCGCCACCGCCGCCGGGTCTTCCGCCGCTGCGCGGGGGTCCGCTTCTGTGGGGTCTGTATCCGCCTTCTCTTCCGCCGTCCCTGCCGCCTTCGGATCTACCGGCGCCTTTGTTTGTAAGGGCCATTGTAGCTTTTTCCTTTTCAACGGAGGGTGATTTCAGGTTGATTCTGCCGAGGTTGTCAATTTCTGAAATCATAACGGTGATAGGATCGCCGATATTTACAACATCCTGAACCTTGGCTATTCTGCTGGGAGCCAGGTCTGAAATGTGAATCATACCGTCTTTGCCGGGAAGGAATTCGACGAAAGCGCCGAAGTCGGTTATGCGGACAACTTTGCCCTCATAAATTTCGCCAACTTCAGGTTCTCTGACGATTTCTTCGACCATAGCTCTGGCTTTTTCACCCATTTCCAGATTTGTTGAGGCGATGTAGATTGTGCCGTCGTTTTCGATGTCAATCTTAGCGCCTGTCTCTTCGATGATCTTATTGATAATCTTGCCGCCGGGTCCGATAACGAGGCGGATCTTATCAGGGTCAATCATCATTGTGAAGATTCTGGGAGCGAATGATGAAAGCTCAGGTCTGGGCTCTGCAAGAGTCTGCTGCATTGAATCAAGAATTCTGTAACGGGCATCCTTTGCCTGGGCAAGGGCTTCCTTCAGAATCTCAAGGCTTACACCCTGAACCTTAATGTCCATCTGGATTGCTGTGATACCAAGTCTGGTTCCGGCAACCTTGAAGTCCATTTCGCCGAGGGCGTCTTCGAGTCCCTGAATGTCGGTGAGAATCTTGAACTTGTCGTCTTTGAAGACAAATCCGTTTGCGATTCCGGCGACGGGTCTCTTAATGGGCACGCCTGCATCCATAAGGGCGAGGGTGCTTGCGCAAACTGAAGCCATTGATGAAGAACCGTTTGATTCGAGAACTTCTGACACCAGTCTCATTGCATAGGGGAATTCATCTTCCTCGGGAAGCATCGGTATAAGTGCTCTTTCAGCAAGAGCGCCGTGGCCGATTTCTCTTCTGCCGGGTCCTCTGAGGGGTCTTGTTTCACCCACTGAGAAAGGCGGGAAGTTGTACTGGTGCATATACCGTTTTGTTTCCTCAATGCCGAGATCGTCAATGGTCTGGCCTTCACTGAGGGGAGCCAGGGTTACTGATGTAAGAACCTGAGTCTGTCCTCTGGTGAATACTGCTGAACCGTGAGTTCTGGGGAGAATGCTTACTCTTGATGAAAGAGGGCGGATCTCATCCAGTTTTCTGCCGTCGGGGCGAAGATTCTCTTCAACGATCATAATGCGGAGTTCTTCTTCCTGCATTGCCTTTATGATCTTGTCAAAATCTTTTTTCGATTTTTCGCTGAGAATTTCAACGAATTTTTCCTTGTGTTCGCCTTCGTATTTTTCGAGGGCTTCAAGGGCTGTAGCTCTGGTGATTTTATCAAAAGCTTCGTTGCGTGCCTGCTTCTCGATAATTCTCATTGCTGCTGCGATTTTATCTTTCAGTGTTTCCTGAAGGAATTTTTCCAGATCTTTATCGGGTTCGCAAATGGGAACCACTTTTGCGGGCTTGCCAACTTTGTCCTTAAGCTCCTGAATCATATCGACCAGTTCTTTTACTTTGTTGTGGCCTGCTTCGAGGGCTTTTAATACTTCATCTTCACTTACTTCGATGGAACCTGATTCCACCATCATAATATTATCTTTTGTTCCTGCTATAACGAGGTTGAGTTTGGAATCAACCATCTGCTGCATTGTGGGGTTGATAACATATTCGCCGTCAATAAGGGCGACTCTTACGCCGCCGATAGGACCGGCAAAGGGAATTCCGGAAATCGAAAGGGCTGCTGAAGCGCCGATCATTGCCGGTATGTCAGGATCGTTTTCCTGGTCTGCCGACAGGACAACGCATACTACCTGAACTTCATTTCTCATACCTTCGGGGAAAAGAGGACGAATAGGGCGGTCGATAAGTCTTGAATTAAGTATGGCCCTTTCCGAAGGTCTGCCTTCTCTTTTTATGTATCCACCGGGAATTTTGCCGGCAGCGTACATTTTCTCTTCACAATCTACTACCAGCGGGAAAAAATCAATACCTTCCCTGACGTCTTTTGAACAGGTGGCTGTTGACAGTATCACTGTGTCGCCATAACGGACCAGAACGGCTCCGTCTGCCTGTTTTGCCAGTTCGCCTGTTTCTATTGTCAGTTTTCTTCCTTCAAAATCTCTTTCGATGACGAACTTTCCTTCTACCATCTGTATCTCACTTTCTGAATCATAAGTATCTAATAATAACCACGCCGGGCGGATAACTCCACCCGGCGGAATTTCAACCTATGGCTATTATCTGCGGATACCGAGCTTTTCGATAATTTTACGATATCTGCTGATTTCGGTATTCTTAAGATAGTTGAGAAGTCTTCTTCTCTGACCAACCATCATTAAAAGCCCTCTGCGGGTGTGGTGGTCTTTTTTGTGAACTTTCAGGTGCTCGGTGAGATGGCTGATCCTGTAGGTAAGGATTGCAATCTGGACCTCAGGGGATCCTGTATCGTTCTCGTGGGCACGATTGTCCTGAATAAGCTCTTTCTTTTTCTCCTTGGTAATTGCTGCCATGATTAAGTTACTCCTCTCAAATCTATGATCCTCATTCCAGGTAACCGCCGGAGTAAGCGTGAAACCGGGAAAGGGACTTTAGCTGATTAATAATAGCACATATACTTTTGTTTGTAAACATGAATTTTTACACCGCAGGTTTGCAGCAAACAATGATATACTTAGCTTACAGCGATTTTTCACCATACCCGGGCCTGTTATTAATAATCGTTAATCCCCCTGTTTTCTTTTAGGAATCTTCACACCGCCGATGATCACAAACTCCTGCTCCACAACAACTCCTGCTTCAGGCTGCGTCTGGCTTTCGTTGTTTTTCATCTCCTGATACTTCTCTTCTTTTATCTGAGCTTCCGGTGCGGACATATCCACAGAATGATGTATGCCTTCCCAGTCAGTATAATGAATAATTTCATTGCCATCTGCTTTCAGCCGCTCGGCAGTGCCCGATATTTTTCTCGGCTCCACACCGATGAAGCAGTCAAGAGTTCTTTTTCCATTCTCAAATTTTACTATATGCCGGTTAAACGGAGCCTGTCTTTCGGTTTCAATGGCAAAAACATTTCCCTTATCAGATACAACCGGCAGCCCTTCAAACTCACCGCGGTCATCAGACTTTAACGCAGTCCATAAAACTTTATCCCCCTTTGAAACAGTGAGTTTCGAACGGTCAAAATCATAGCTGTAAACAGTATTATCCCTTATAATCAGTCTTTCCATCCCATTCAGTGAAATATCCTTTCCCTGAAGCGCGCTTTTACCTGTAGTATCCACACCGTTTTTAACAGAATGACACACAAAATTGTCATCAATAAAACTCAGGGTGTTATCAGCTTCCACATCAGACAAATGAACATTTACATCAAACTTTGCGATTGTATTCTGTTTTCCGCCGGTAAGGTCATCTATTCGATATGTTGTTTTGCCCGATTCATCCTGATTCCGGGTTTTGACAAAAATACTGCCGTTGTCCCCTGTCTTCACATCAAAATCTGAAATCTTAATTCCGTAGGGAAATTTTTCAGGAGATGTATTTTTCCGGAGAATCTCACCATTTTTTAAAGCTGTAACGGATAATTCGGATTTATTTTCATCCCTGTTGTACTTCAGCCGGCTGAGATAGACAGTGCCGTCTTTCGCTGCATCAACCCTGCATTCGAACCTCAGCAAATCCTTTCTGTCCTGCTCCTCGGTTATAACCTTATCCCACATTTTCTTTCCGTTTTTGTCAACCGCATTGATTTTACCCCCGGCATCCACAAAATAAATGCTGTTGTCAGGTCCCACACAGGGAACCGTATAAATTACATCTTCGGACTGATAATTCCATTGCAGGGTCGAATCTTTCACCGCATATATGTTGCGGGTCTGATCTCTGTCCATTCCTGCATTGTCAGGTGTTACATCTGCGCCGCTCATGTCCGGACGTTCCTGCACAAGGGCAAAAAGTGTGCCGTCGGGCGCAAGATTGAATCTGGCTCCCTCCACATAACCGGCATCCCGGATGTAAGTATTAAACTGGTCTGAAATCAAATCTCTTTTGTAAATATGCCATCCGGGAATCCCCGATTTATTGCTGCCGTCAGACTTGTTCATAAGCATATCGAGAGCCATTTTGCTCAGTTTCTCATCGGCATTGCCGGATTCTGTAGTTCCCGAACCGGTTAAATTCACCTTGTCAGTGCTGTTTAAAACTCCCCGACTCTCAACCGAACCGGCTCCATCGGCATTTCTTCCCGGACCGGCAGCATTTGTAACAGTATTCATAAAACCATTAATTTCCAAACCCATTCTGAAAGACCAGTCCTTCTTTAATATTTTCCGAAAACTGTTTATTAACGGATCACTTATGACTATTGTCAATATTCTGTTATAACCTGACAAAACAAAACTCATCCAATCAATTTTCGAATAAAATATACTCCTGCATGCAAAAAAAGTCAAACAAATAATGTTTGGATTTGTTAATATATGTTATGAAAATGTTTAAATATAAATTCACAACTTTGCAGAAACGATATATCTTTAAATATAAGAACAATTACATCCCGAAGAGTCTATGGCAATCAGAAAATAGTTCATAAAATTTTAAACTCAAATAGAAATACAAAGAATTTTATATCTATTTTCAAACATATTTGCAGCATGTCTTCATGGATCAAACTTCCCGGAAGGAGAAATAATCCCAATACCACTGAATTAGTAAAATTCACTTAAACCTCCAACCTAATACTCCTGTTTTTCAAGGAAGGAGGTTCGGAGGAAACCCCGCTTTTCCAAAAAAGCGTGGTTCCCTCTGAGGGTCCTGACTCCCCATCGGTCCCCATATCCCCCGGTCGGTCCTCAACTCCCCCGGTCGGTCCCCCAATTCAAAAGTTTTGGGATGGCGGGTGCCTGCCCGCAGGGTGGGCGCGAGGAAACTTTTTTCAAAAAGTTTTCTCTGGGAGCTGGGCAAATGGTTATGAATCTTTAATTTGGAAACCCCGCTTTTCCCAAAAAAGTGTGGTTTCCTCTGACGGTCCAAAATCCCCACGGTCCCCGGTCGGTCCCCCAATTCAAAAGTTTTGCAATGGCAGGTGCCTTCCCGCATGGTGAGCGCGAGGAAAC
The DNA here is from genome assembly GCA_021287065.1 of Bacillota bacterium. Lineage (GTDB taxonomy): Bacteria > Vulcanimicrobiota > JAJTBE01 > JAJTBE01 > JAJTBE01 > JAJTBE01. The sequence continues at coordinate 5,115 of JAJTBE010000139.1, read as the reverse complement.
TTTTTTCAAAAAGTTTCCTCCGGGAGCTGGGCGAATGGTTATGAATCTTTAATTTGGGAAACCCGCTTTTCCCAAAAAGTGTGGTTCCCTCTGACGGTCCAAAATCCCCACGGTCCCCGGTCGGTCCCCCGATTCAAAAGTTTTGCAATGGCAGGTGCCTTCCCGCAGGGTGGGCGCGAGGAAACTTTTTTCAAAAAGTTTCCTCCGGGAGCTGGGCGAACGGTTAAAATTCCCGTGAGCGAACAAATAAATCCTTGCCTTAATTCATGGGCATTGAAAACAATCCCCACGGCAGAGTAAATATCCGGGCAAAATAATTTTACATCTAACCTACAATGAGAATAGCTACGGGCTTATCTCATATACCAGAGACAGAATCAGCTCCCGTAAATCCGTTTCAGCTGCCTTCCATCAGATTTGAAACCGCTGATCCCTTTGCAACCTTCCCCCGTTTTTAATCGGAGGTTAAGTAAAATCATATAAACACAGACTAAAACCATTTCCAGTTTATCTCGCATAGAACATTCCACAAAACCGGAACTATTATTTCGTCCGATTTGATTCCTTACCCGGAAAAATAACCTTTAATATTGTTTTGTGCAAAATCTCTTCATAGCGGGGCAAATAGTTACAAGCTAATTTAAAAGATCGATCATGTATAAAAAACATTTTTCAAAGGGTTTGTTTTTAGTCTGATGAAATCCGATTTGTTGTTCCTTTAAAATTTCGTCAGACACAAATGTGAAGCCTGAATACTCAGGAGGGGATTATGCATAATCGAAATCATAGCGAATTAATCCTGCTCTCGGTTCTTGTTCTTTTTCCCCTTATAATAGGTCTGTTTCTTCAAACAGATATAAATATTAAAATTTTAGGTGGAGCATTAGCTTTTACCCTGCTTGTGGTTTTTCTGACCCAGAAAATAGTAAAAAGAAGAACAGACAACAATAATGATAATGGGAAAAACAGCACAATTCCCACCGGCAGGCAAAAAATTGCAGCTATATTGTGGATTATTGTTTCAGCTGCCGCTTACATCTGCTTTGTAAATAACTCCATAAACATTGATGATTATATCTGCCGGAACATAAGAGCACTTGAACCATACTGGCTCCCATCATTTCTGATTTTTCGTTATGCTTTTCCATTTATTACAGGTTTGTACTTCGGCTATTTTTTCAAAATAAACCGCTTTATTGCAGGCCTGCCCGGAATTTTACCCTTTGTTATACACGGTACTATTTACAATTTAGGGATTAGCAGCTGGGGAAGTGATACCGCAATAAACCTTTCCCTTCAGACCATTGGAAAAACACCCATTGTAACAGCATCTTTATTATTTATCACCGTTTCATGGTTGTGCAGTATCGCAGGATATATGGCGATGCGAATGCTTATTGACAGAAATAAATAAAGGCCGCCCTGTAGGAGAGCAGCCTTCTGTCTATCAGCTAATTCAGTAAAACTATGACTGGGGATCATAAACTTCTTCAGGAATCACATTTGCAAGAAGTTCATTATTAAGCTGGGAAAGAGGTGTAGGATACTTCGGATCCGCAAGTTCGCTCTGTGAATAGAATTTTGGAACCGGATACCACGCATTGGGAGAAACCTTTGCATAACGCTGTCTGATTTCATTTTTTGAAACATTGACAACAAGGAGATCCTTTGCTATCGTGAAGGGTCCCTGATACCAGCTTCTTACATCTTCGTATGCCGGTCCGTCTGTATCTTCCTCTGACTGGAAATGGGTGGCAATACCCAGACGGGGAGTTGTTTTGCTGAGAATGTATCCAAGAGCCTTCTGTGGTGTATGGGAAGAATCTTGAATAGCCTGTGCCTGCTGTAATGCAACATCGTATCCCTGATCGCCGGGATAAAGCCCGGTGTTTTTCTCCACCCATGTGCTTGGGGGCACAACCATTTCATGAATAAGCACATCAACACCTTTTGCATTTTCAAGAACATAATTGTTTGGCTTCGTATCACCTGTAAATATCATTGAAAGGCCATTCCACTCCAGCTTATAGCTTATGCTGCCATCTCTGTCGTGAACAGCGGGGAAATGGGTGATTTTCACACCATTCTGATTGTAAGCGACTCCCGTTTCCATATAGGGAAGCTCGGTGGGGACTATATCATATCCATCCTCTCCGTTAACAAGACCGGTGGGCAGGAAGCTAAAGCTTTCAATATGCCATTTCATCAGCTTTTTCAGAGTATCGCAAAATGTGGTTACACCTTCATCTGCATTGTCGGCAGAAGGTCCATATACATAAAGAGGCGTTTTTCTGTCCATGGAAGGTCCAAAACAGTAAATAGTAATAATATCGCTGGTATGATCTCCATGAAGATGGGTAATGAAAATTTTGTCCATTTTAGAATAAGTAACGCCCATAGCAACATATTTTGCGGAAATACCGGATCCACAGTCAAAAACAAAACTGTCACCATTGCCAAGCTCCACAAAAACACTGTTGCATTCCTGAGTTAATCTTGGAACTACTGAAGTTCCCATGAAAGAAATTCTCATTTCATCTGCTGCAAGAGCTTCTCCGGGAATAAATACATCAGGATCAGTAGTCGGAGTAGGCGAAGGTGAAGATCCACCCGAATCTCCGCTGTCACCACATCCGGCGATTGCGCCTCCAAGCATAATCCCGCCAAGGGCAACACCTGAAATTTTAAGAAGATCCCTTCTCGACATTTCACTACCCATAGTATTCTCCTCAATTATCAATAAAAATCTGTGTACATCCGCAGCGGTATTCCGATTTTAAGATATCATCCGGCAAGTCAGGATTTATCTCTGTAAAACAGCATATTCCCTTAAACCAGATCTGATAATAACAATACTCTGCTTTTCAATCGATTACATAAGCAGTCTTTAATCGGTATAACATAATTAAACTGAATATTCTCCCCGGTTAATTGAATGTACAATAAAAATAAAGTTATGAATTTATTAAGAAGCGTTATTTTCCTTTTGAAATAGAAAATCTTTTTATTCATTTTCCAAATAATATCATAAAGCTTCCATCTCACCAAAAGCAACACAAATATCAGATTTGCCGGCAATTCATCCAAAATCGAAAAAAAACTCCATCTATGCCGATGTTTCTTTTCTGTTGGTTCATTACCGTTGTCCACAAAGTTTTTTGATAGGGAAAATTGCTATAATTCTTTTTGAAATGCTTTTGTTTTCAAGAAAGGTAAAATCACTCTGATACTTGCCAAATACCCCTGTTTTTCAAGGAAGGTAAAATAGATCTGATTCCCAGCACAATACTCTTGTTTTTTAAGGAAGGAGGTTCGGATGGAAACCCGCTTTTTCAAAAAAGCGTGGTTTCCTCTGAGGGTCTCTGATCCCCCGGGTCTCTATCCCCTGGTCGGTCCGGTTCCCAATGTCTTCAGGTATCCAAACCCCCCGGTCGGTCCCTCAATTCAAAAGTTTTGGGATGGAGGTCCGGAGGAAACTTTTTTCAAAAAGTTTCCTCTGGAAGCTGGGCGAATGGTTATGAATCTTTTATTTGGGAAGCCAGCTTTTCCAAAAAGCGTGGTTCCCTCTGAGGGTCCTAACTCCCCGTCGGTCCCCATTTCCTTTGGTCGGTCTCCCAATTCCCCCGGTCGGTCCCTCAATTCAAAAGTTTTGGGATGGAGGTCCGGAGGAAACTTTTTTCAAAAAGTTTTCTCTGGGAGTTGAGCGAATGGTTATCAATCTTTTATTTGGGAAGCCCGCTTTTCCAAAAAGCGTGGTTTCCTCTGAGGGTCCTAACTCCCCGTCGGTCTCCATTTCCCCTGATCGGTCCCTCAATTCAAAAGTTTTGGGATGGAAGTCCGGAGGAAACTTTTTTCAAAAAGTTTCCTCTGGAAGCTGGGCGAATGGTTATGAATTTTTTATTTGGGAAGCCCGCTTTTCCAAAAAGCGTGGTTCCCTCTGAGGGTCCTAACTCCCCGTCGGTCCCCATTTCCTTTGGTCGGTCTCCCAATTCCCCCGGTCGGTCCCCCAATTCAAAAGTTTTGGGAAGGAGGTCCGGAGGAAACTTTTTTCAAAAAGTTTCCTCTGGAAGTTGGGCGAATGGTTATCAATCTTTTATTTGGGAAGCCAGCTTTTCCAAAAAAGCGTGGTTACCTCTGAGGGTCTCTGATCCCCCGGTTCTCTATGCCCCAATCGGTCCGGTTCCCAATGTCCTCAGATCTTCAAAATCCCCACAGTCGGTCTCCCAATTCAAAAGTTTTGGGATGGCGGGTACCCGCCCGCAGGGAGGGCGCGAGGAAACTTTTTTCAAAAAGTTTTCTCTGGGAGTTGGGCGAATGGTTATGAATCTTATATTTGGGAAGTCCGCTTTTCAAAAAAGCGTGGTTTCCTCCGAGGGTCCTAACTCCTCGTCGGTCTCCATTTCCTCTGGTCGGTCTCTCAATTCCCCCGGTCGGTTCCTCAATTCGAAAGTTTTGGGATGGCGGTTGCCCGCCCGCAGGGTGAGCGCGAGGAAACTATTTTCAAAAAGTTTCCTCTGGAAGCTGAGCATGCGGATATAATCCTCGTGAGCAATTAGATAAATCCATTAATCTATTTAATTCTTTTTCCATTTAACAGGTTTTAATTCATTACCATGATAAGTGAGCCAATAAGTTCGCCGGAAACAAACTCAAATCATCAGTAAACTTCATAACGGCAACAAATCGCCGGCGACTGCCGGATCGCAGGCGTCCCGCCTGTCCCCCGGTTAAACAATCTCGTTTTCTATCTTCAATCTCCAAAATGGAAATACAACTCCAGCTATAGGGGCGGTAATAATTACAGAGTTGGTAATCATTCGGGGGGAGTACGCATGTGTGGGGTTCGCGGTTTGAGTTTGCGGTGCGGGCGGACCTGCGGGTCCGCATCGCGGTTGGAAACCGCTCCTACGATCCTTTGCCAAGCTTGTGGTTATTTGGTTTGCTGGCGGTTGGCGGGAGGTATGGGGCCCGGAGCAGGCGGGACGCCTGCGATCCGGCAATGGTTGGCGGAGGGTTACCGTGCAATTAGGGAATTTAGGATTTTGGTTCGCGGTGTGGGCGGACCTGCGGGTCCGCGTCGGGGTTGCGGAGCCATCATAGGATCGTTGGCGAAGC